>JAESRA010000060.1 GCA_016764895.1 Phycisphaerales bacterium
CCCTCTTGGGCGCGTCGGGTTCGGACGCTTTCAGAATCCAAGACCCGACGCGCATCAGAATGCGAGTCGGGGCACCCCACGCCGGGCACCGAACCACAGCCGAATCACAACTTCGACTTGTTATACGCCTTATCGCAGTTCACCCCGAACTTCACGCAGATTGGATGATCGTGTGTGCAATTGGGTCTGGCCGTGCAGTTGTATCGACCATGAAACACCATCGCGTGTCCAAGCTCTGACCACCGATCCCTCGGAAACAACGCCATCAATCGTTTCTCGATCTTGCCCGTATCCATCTTCGGCTCATCGACGATCCCCAGCCGCCACGACAGCCGCTGGATATGCGTATCGACCGTCACTCCAACATTGATCCCGAACGCGTTGCCCAAAACTACATTGGCCGTCTTTCGAGCGACCCCTCGGAGTTGAAGGAGTTCGTCCATCGTGCTTGGAACCTCCCCGCCAAAGTCCTCAACAATCATCGTCATCGACGCATGGATCGACTTGGCTTTGTTGCGAAACAACCCGATGGTTTTGATCCAAGGCTCAATCTTCTCAGGTGACGAAGCCGCGTAATCCGCCGGAGTTGGGAACGCCTTGAACAGCGCGGGTGTTGCTTTGTTGACCCCCGCATCGGTGGACTGGGCTGAGAGGATCGTCGCGATGAGCAGTTCATGGGGATTGGTAAACGCCAGTTCACAGTGGGCATCGGGATAATGCTTGCGGAGGGCATTGGCGATCTTGAGGGCATGGGCGCGTTCTTCTTTGGTGACGACCGGCAGCGCAAATGGAATGTCTTTGAGCCCACGCGGATTGTCCTTGCCCTTGGGATGAGTTTCGCTCATGTACAACAATAGGCGGGTGCCCCGTCGGTGGATTCTTATCCACCTTCGGGTCTTGGGAGTAAGAGAAGAGGGCAATAGGCAATGGGCAATGGGCAATGGGGAAGATGAAGAAGAAGATGTGATTGCACTCTGCTATTGCCCATTGCCTATTGCCCATTGCCGCCGCCCAAGACCCGAAGGAGCGGAAGACCGCTCCGACGGGCCACCCGGCCTACCCGACCCACCCGGCCTACCCGATCCGCGTGGTCTTCATTTTGGGGGGTACTTTGGGGGGTACTTTGGGGGGAACTTTACGGGCTCCAGATCACCCTTCAAATACAGCGGATGCTTGGGAAATCCGTGCATCGTCACCGCCAGGCAGTGGGGCTCGCACACTGATTTCAACACTTCCAGCACTTCCGAGTGTCGATCATTCATCGCCCCGTGCGTCCCCCATCCCACGATCACCAGATCGGCACTCTTTGCAAGCCGGGCGATATGTCGATCATTGTCGGGGCCGATCGGGTCGTCAACCAGTTTCAATCCCTTGGGATCAGTCGACCGCAGTCCGAAGATGTTGGTCACATCCATCGCCGAGAATCCCCACCGAACTGCGTAGCGATGGCACCTTGTCAGTGTCGGATCAAGTTTGGTTGCATCGGCCGTTGATGGATTGAGCAAACAAAAACACACCCGCTGACCGCCAGCTTCCCACCGCCGCCCCAGCGTGTACCGGTACGCCTGGCACTCCGAAAATGTCGCCCAGCCCTTCATCGCTTACAACTTGGCCAGTTCATCAGGATCAAAGTCCGCGTTGGAGTACACCTTTTGTACATCATCGAGTTCTTCGAGTACTTCGATCAGGTTCATCATCTTACGAACATCATCGCCTTTGACTTCAACCATGTTGTCTGGAATGCGTGCGATTTCCGCTTCGACAATCTCAATATCAGCCGCTTCAAGAGCAGTCTTGACCGCCTGAAAGTCGCTCACATCGGTCATGATGGTCCACATGCCCTTGTCGTCATCGTCGCCTTCTGGAGCAATGACATCATCAGCCCCCGCATCAAGCACGACCTCCATGACCGTGTCCTCGTCGTATGTATTGGCATCAACAATAATCTGCCCCTTGGTTGCAAACATAAACGCGACCGTCCCCGCATTGCCCATCGACCCGCCACCTTTTTTAAACGAGTTGCGAACATCGCCGACGGTGCGTGTGTTGTTGTCGGTCAGTGACAGGATCAGCAGTGCCGTTCCCCCTGGGCCGTAGCCTTCGTAGATGAGTTCCTGAAAGTCCGCCCCTCCGGTTTCCCCGGCTCCTTTATCAATGGCCCGCTTAATCGTGTCCTTGGGCATGTTGGAGTATTTGGCTTCATCAATCGCGTACCGCAGCGAAAGATTTGAATCTGGATCAGGCCCACCAGAACGCGCCGCAACCATGATTGCTTTGGAACACTTAGACCACACCCGCGCCTTGATTTTATCTTGGCGTGCCTTGCGGTGTTTGATATTCGACCATTTACTATGTCCAGCCATCGCTGCTACCTCTTCTTCGTAAAGCTATGTATTGACCCTATTTCGTAGGGTCGATCTCGTTGACTATATCACTCGGCTCCGCGATCGGAACCTCAGCCGGGTCAGGAACCTCAGCCGGATCAGGAATCTCAAGTCCAACAGCCGTCTTGGCCACCTTGGGCACCCGCCCAGATTCGCCATCAGCAATCTTAAACCGGATCATGCTCAGTTCTGTTCGGATCGATTCAAGAGCCGTCGGGTTGGCGATGGTTTGGTTGGCCAGTTCCGTGAGCCGGCTCCGGAGCTGGGTCTCCGCATCAAGCCACGCCGAGAGCGCCATCTCAAACTCACCAAGCATCCACAGCGCATCGCCGAGGTGATCGTGGATCGTTGCATTCTCTGGGCCGTCTTCAAGCAGCAACGCTTCATCGAGCAATTCTCGTGCGCCCTTGCGGATAATTTTGCCCGTATCATCGAGTTCGTTCTCCATGATCCCCATCGCATAGCGAACCCACGCCAGCGAGTCGGTAATACTCGCCGCATCAGGCACCGCCTGATGCGCCAGTATCAGCAGCCGCTCGGCCTCTTCCAAATCCCCGCCGTCCTCGACCATGTTATATCCAAGATCATTATTGGCCCACGCATGACCCGGATCATGGGCAAGTGCAAGTCGGTACATCTGCGTCGATTCAGAATCCCGCTCATAGAACGAAGCCACCACCGCAATCGAATACACAAAATCCGCAATAACCCCATCCCGATCATGTACATCGGCCATCGTCTCTTGGTCAAGCACTCCCAGCGAACCAACAGCCGCATCGCGCGCTTCAACAATCAACCCCGCCGATGCAAGCCGGTCGATTGCCCGCTCAACATCCTCAACCAACCCGATCTGCCCCAGCAGCGATGCAAGAGTCGAAACCAGTTCCTCGTCGATGAGCCCATCATTGGTAATACTCAATCGCCCGAGCAACTCCAATGCTTCACTCGGAGTCCGCCATTTGAGCAACGCCTGGAGCGCAGTGGTCACCAAATCGCCCGCGTCAGGATCAGCACTCTGATCTCGCAGGAGCCGTTCATACCGATCCATCGAAAAACCAGAACCGTTGGGACGAACCACGATCTCGATCAAGTTCAGCGAGGCCATCGGATCAATCCCCCCCTCAACAAACTCCCCCGTACTCTGCTGTCTTGCCCGCTCAATGAGTTCAAGCAAAAGCTCAGTGCCGGCAACATCATCGCCGGCCTGCGCCAACGCACCAAGCACCCGCACAATCCGCAAAGACTGCCCCATACCAAGCTTCCATGAATCATCAGTTGGCACAAGCAACTCAGGCTCATATTCATTCAGTCGCCCAGAACCCCCCGCCCGTTCGAGCCGTTCAAGACAATCCGCAACCGAGACCAATCCATCAAGCCTCGACAACGAAAGCTGATCAGCTTCATCACGCCGCGCCTCATCCGAACGGATCAACCCCTCATGGAGTCGACCGATAGAACGCGAAGGAATCCGCTCATACATCTCATCAAGAAAGAACTCCGCACCAAGGGAATCCCCCCCAAGAACCATCAACCGAGCCTTTGCCCCGATGAGTACAACTGATCCAGGCATAAGCCCAAGCTGACCATCAATCCACCCAAGCCCCCGGCGGATCGCATTGGTATCCCCCATAGACGACTGGCTCGCCCAAATACTCAGCAGCAAATCCGTCCCAATCTCTCGCCAAGGGTGCTGCGCGTGGATGTCAATCAACACCCGCTCGCTCGGCCCAATCATCGCCTCACCACCCGAAGCCATCTCGTGCGTCCGTATCAACTTGAGCAACGCCGAGTCCGGCAACCGCTGGGCGAGCGACCGCGTCACACTACGCAGCTCATCAATATCCTCCAAAGCCCCCCCAGGTCCACGCAAAGAAATCAGTTGCTCATAGATCGTCTCGTCATACGGATCAAGATCAATCGCGCGTTGAAGGGCATCGAGAATCTTCTCCTGATCCCCCCCCACCTGACGAATTCGCGCATATTCAAGCCAATCAGCAGCCGTCGCATCCGCCTGAGATATTCGCTGTTCGATAATCTCAAAAGCAATGGCAAACCGATTGGCCGTCACAAGCGAGTTGACATAGAAAAAACGCTCGGCGACATTCATCGAGGATTCCCGCGTAGCGCATTCATTGAACAGCCGATCCGCAAGCTCCCACCGTGCCCCCATCGCCGCCGCTCGCCCGTGGGCGATCAACCAACTCGTAGAAAGTTCATCGACCAGCACCAAATCCGCATCCATCTCACCCAAAGCATCCAACAAGTCAGGCCGCTGCAAGTTCAGCACAATCAAACACCGAAGCAACTCAGCCCCTTGCGAGTCGCCCTCAACAGCGTTGAGCATCTCGATCGGTCGTCCATCAAGCCGGATCAACGCCGGAACGATCATCGCACCAATCCAAGGCGATTGCTCAATGACATCCATCGCCCCCCCAAGCATCGAAGCCTGGCCCTCAAACATACTCAGCACACGAGCACATCCCACAGGCGACACAATCTCAGGGGCCGCCGACGAAAGTAAAGCCATACCCTGCTCAGGGCTCTGCGCAAGTCCAAGCATCACCCCAAGCAGTGCCCGCCGGTGCGATACAGGGCTCGCCTGATCCTGAGTGCGTTCAAGAAGTGAATCAAAGAGCAATCCCCCGATCAACGGATGATCGCTAAGGATTGTAACGAGTTTCTCCAAACCCCCGGAATCATTCCCAAGATTGGCATCGATCCAGTCCAGCAATGTCAAGGCACCCAGCGCGCTGTGCCCGCTCATCAAATGGGCCGCCACCCGCCGGCTTGTCAGTTCCAATGGAATACTGTTCACCATTGATACCGCAAAATCGTAGTGTTCCATCGCCCGACCAGGTCGGTTCAGAAGCATCCACGCATCTCCCAGCGAGGCATACCGCTCGGCCCGTTTGGTATAAAGCTGCACAAGCTCGCGGCGATACCGCCGATCTCGAACCGTTTGTCTGTCGAGAAGTTTCATCGCATCAGACATAATCTCAGCACCGGCCGCAAAATAACCGCTCCCAATAAGCGACTGCCCAAGCATCACCCCCCCAAGCAACCGCCCCGCACGATCAGAAGAATCATCGAGTGCCCAAATCATGGCCCCAAGCTCAATCACACGATCAGGATCATCAGTAGAGCCCATCGCACCATACACAAGCGCACGAACCGTCCGGTCCCCAAGATCAATAGCCAGCAAATACGCCTCAGCCGCCTGCAACCGATTCCCCGCGCGGCTGTGGGCATCACCAAGACCAATGAGCAACTCAGCAGATTTGGGCGACGCCGTGTGGAGCTGCTCAAAAAGATCAATAGCCTGCTCGGTCTCATCATTGATCATCGCCGCCCGTGCCCGCACATACACCTTAGCAATCGCAGGAAGCATCGGAATGTCATCAGATTCAGCGGATTCAATATGACCGAGAACATCCTCAAGCACTTCATCAGCAGAACGGTACGCCCTAGAAAACTCAGCAGTCCCGGCCCGAAGTTCAACAAGCCGCCCACTCATAATCCGACGAGCAAAGTCACGCCCGCTCTCAGACGGCTCAATCGCTTCACGCTCGGCGAGCATCTCAAGCCGAGTATCAGCCTGTAGATTCTCAAAGCCCTGGGTATATCGCGCATTCTGCGAAGTCTTTGTAGAAGCCGACTGGCCCGTTGAACACCCAGCCAAAGCGGCGATGGTAAGGGCGAATCCAGCGATGCAGGAATGCCGCAGACGATTCATGATGTGCTTTCAAAAGAAATGAGCCATCGTTCCATGCGTGTATAGGTTTCAAGGCTCTGATTGGCTCGGATAGATCGCTCAAGGGTGATGGCGATCGTGTCGGGGTTCTTGGAGTTCTTGATCAAATCCGCTTTATGCAACGCCCGCGCGATCTTCGCATCCATCGGCAACGCATGGGCCTCAAGCCCCAACAACAGAATCCGCGAAACCACAAACCGTGGCAACGATTCAATCGACACCAAAAAGTCCCGTGCCTCCCGCTTGCTCATCTCCCGCAACGGCTCAAGAGTCAACCTCTGGTAGGTCGAGTAAATCTGCCGCAACGATTCAACAAGCCGAACCGAACGATCCTGAGCCCGCTGATAACGCGACCCAAGCAGCGATTCAATCTCATGAGGAAAGCACACACGCAGTTCGTTGTAATCCACAAACTCAGCGCGAATCTTCCCCATAGCTTTCACAGCATTCTCCATCGACGATTCCCAAAGCAGCATCGAAAATACCAGCTCATGAACCAGCGGATCGGTACACCACCCAAGGCTCGGACACACAGACTCAGCGTCCACAGGGGCCGACCAATCTGTGCACTCTCCAATCAGAGCAAGCAAAGCTTCCGGGTTGTACGCATCACTGCCCGCCACGCTCACTCCTCCGTCGATTCAATCTGGTCATCTTGGCCCGTCTCATCGGGGAGAGCAGGCACCTTGTCTCGGAACGGATCAGACGCCAGCAAATCAGAAATCACCTGCTGCTCCCGCATCCCGTGGTCATAGACAAAACGAAGCGATGGCATCTCCTTCATATGAATCCGCTCCATCACATCTCGCCGAATCCGCTTGCTCGCCGCCTTGATCCCATGCATCGTCAGCTCGGCCCGTTCCTCAGGCATCACACTGATATACGCCTTCGCGTTCTTCAAATCATCGGTCAGCTCGACCTTCGTGATCGTAATCAACCCTCGGATTCGAGGGTCATTAAACCCTCTAGCCATCACCTTCTGCAACTCACGCTGCAAGGTCGAAGAAATCTGTTGTGCCCGTCGTCTCATAGAACAATCTCCAGCAAGTTCGGTCTCCAGCAAGCTCGGTTTAGTCAAGCGTCCGAGCAATCTCAACACTCTTGTAGCATTCGATCACATCGCCCTGTTTGATGTCGTCGTACCCGGCGACCTTCATGCCACACTCCATATTCGAGCGAACTTCCTTCGCATCGTCCTTGAAACGCTTGAGCTGATCGAGCTTCCGGTTATTCTCAACAACCACGCCATCACGCGTCACGCGGATAAACGCATCGCGTTTCACAATGCCATCAGTGACATAGCAACCCGCAATCGCCCCGACCTTCGACACCTTGAACACTTCGCGAACCTCAGCATGACCCAAGACCTCTTCACGAATCTCAGGAGCAAGCATGCCCTCAGCAGCCTTCCGCATGTCCTCAACAATGTGATAGATCACCTGATAGTTCCGTATCTCAACACGCTTGGCCTCAGCCAGCGTCCGGCCCTTAGAGTTGGCAATCACATTAAACCCAATAATCACCGCATCAGAAGCGTTGGCAAGCAAAATGTCAGACTCGGTAATCCCGCCCACTGCATAGTGGATCACGCGAACCTTAACCTCATCGCCCGAAACCTTTTCGATCTCAGATTTGAGCACATCAACCGACCCCTGCACATCGGCCTTGAGCACCACAAGGATTTCCTTGAGTTCATTATTAGCCATCTGCGAGAACATCGAATCCAGCGTCACCTTCGGCTGAGCGAGATGCTCAAGCCGCTCACGATCACGCCGTTGCTCGGCCGCCTTCTCCGCTTCCTTAAGTGAACCCACACAATAGAACTTATCACCCGCATCAGGCAGATCATTAATACCCGAAATCTGAACAGGTACCGGCGGCAACGCCGTCTTGATCCGCTTGCCATGGTCATCGGTAATATCACGGACACGACCAAACGCACGACCAATGACAATAAAGTCGCCAACCTTGAGCTCGCCCTCTTGGACAAGAATATTGGCCACATTACCACGCCCACCCTCAGGCTTGGCCTCAATGACCGTCCCCTGGGCCTGCCCAGAGTAATCCGCCTTGAGCTCCAAAATCTCCGCTTGCAGATCAAGAATCTCAAGCAACTCCTGAATCCCAATATCCTTGGTCGCCGAAGTCTTGATGACTTCGGTCTCTCCGCCCCATTCAACCGGGTTCAAACCATGTTCAGCAAGCTGCCCCATGATCCGCTGGATATTCCCATCGGTCGCCTGTTCCTTATCAATCTTATTGAGAGCCACAATAATCGGCACGCCCGCAGCCTTGGCGTGCGAAATCGACTCAATCGTCTGAGGCATCACACCATCATCAGCCGCCACAACAAGCACCACAATGTCAGTCACATTGGCACCACGCGACCGCATCGCCGTAAACGCTTCGTGACCAGGTGTATCAATAAAGGTAACGAACTTCTCATCGCTCCCAGTCTGAACAGGCACCCGGAATGCGCTGGTTGCCTGGGTAATACCACCAGCTTCACCATCAGCAACATTGGCCTTGCGAATCTTATCGAGCAGCGAAGTCTTGCCATGATCCACATGACCAAGAATCGTCACAATCGGCCCACGCGCCTGTTCATTCTTGCGATCCCGTTCAGCAAACTGTTCAGCAACCTGCTCTTCAGCACCCTTGGCCTCAACGACCTCAAGCTCGATGTCCCAATCGATCATAATCTCCTGGGCCTTCTCAGAATCAATCCCAGAGTTGATATTGGAGAGTACACCCTGCATAAACAACTTCTTGACAATATCGGCACCCTTCACACCAGTCGCCGCCGACAAATCCTTAATCGTAAACGGCTCAGCAATCGAAACCTTCCCGCCAACCTTGGCAGCACTCTGCGATGCCGCAGCCGATGACCGCATCTGGTTCTGACGCCGTTGCAAATACCCGCCAGATTGCTTGAGGCGTGCCTCACGCTCTGCAAGATCAGCCTCGCTCCATCCAGTCCCAGCACCGCCCGATGATGGACGAACACCCGCCCCACCCTGAGGACGACGCCGTGTAGACCCGCCACGAGGGCTGCGGCCTTCAGAAGGTCCCGCCCCAGCACCATATCCACCACCACCGCCACCACCAGCTCCACCGCCACCACCTTGATACCCGCCACCTTGGCGAGGTGGTGGACGACGACGAGGCGGATCAATCCGCTCTGGAGCCTCAACACGAATCACCTTGGGGCCAGCCAACTTAATGACCTTCTTCTTCATGTCTTCGATCTTCGGTCCCGCCGGTTTGATCACCGCAGGACGCGTCGGAACATTCATCATTGGCGGCGGTGGGGGAGTCTTCTTCTTAGGAGCCTCGACCGGCTTGACGCTGCTTGTGTCATTACCACCAACTGTAGCCGCAGGTGCTTCTGACGCACTGGCAACAGGTGTAATAGGTGTAGCAGGTGCAACAGGTGCAGATGCCTTAGCAGCAGGAACCGCAGCCGCTGCTGGCGCAGAAGTTGATTTCGGTGCAGGAGCAGTTGCAGCAACCGCCTTAGCAGCAGGGGCAGCCTTGGTCGCAAGCGACGGAGCAGATGATGGAACAGATGACGGAGCAGATGATGGAGGAGGCGGAGCAACAACAACAGCGACCGCCGAGTCGCTATTCTCATCTTCGTCGTTTCCAACAACCTTCGTGGCCTTTGTCGCTTTGGCAGGTGTTCGGACCTTCTCAAGATCAACCTTCTTGGTTTTCTCGACGGCCGTGTGCGGAGAATCCTCGGTATTCTCACTGCTGAACCACTCACGAACAGTCTGCTCAAGACCGATCGAAATCGTTGACATGTGATTCTTGATGACATCCTTTGGGATGCCCTCAGCGTGGCACTTCTCAACGATTGATTTAGATTTAATGCCGAGTTCTTTTGCGATCTCGAAAATTCGTGTATTAGCCAAGTGGTCCTCCGTTCAGCGAACGGTCAAAGTGGTTTCTCTATCTGTCCAGTATCATTCATGACGCCCTATAAGCGTCCATCTCAATCGTCTTATCCGCCAAGAATGTCCGAAGCACGGTTCTCAGCTTCCTTGGCCGCCGCTTCATCAACAGCAGCCTCTTCTGTAGCCGGAGCAACAATCGCACCGCCCAAAATCGCCGCCGCCGCCGCTTCAGGATTGTCCGCAGGATTCACATCCCCAGAAAGAATCGACGCCGCCGCTGACTCTTCTTCAGCACGCTTGGCCGCCGCTTCTTCCTTCTCACGAGCCTGAATCTCAGCCACAACAACCGCCTTGGCAGCACAAAGTTCCACAGCCTGAGCCGCAACCTCTGGAGTAAGTTCAAGCTCAGCTTCAAGCACCTCAGCACCAATCTCTTCAATATCAAACACCGTAATCATGCCCAAAGCCGCCAAACGGTCAACCTTGTCTTCTGTCACGCCTTCGATCTGCGTCAAAGTCTCCGACAAAATCGTCAACCCCTTGGTAAACTCCTCAGGCGTCAAAATATCAACATCCCACCCAGTCAGCCTCGCCCCAAGCCGAACATTCTGACCACGCTTTCCAATCGCAAGCGACAACTGGTCATCACGAACAACAACAGTCGCCCGTCCAAGTTCAAAGCACAACGAAATCTCATTGACTTCCGCCGGCTTGAGTGCATTGGCAATCAGAATCTGCGACGACTCATTCCACCGCACAATATCAATCTTCTCCCCATTGAGTTCTTCAACAATCGTCTTGATCCGTGAGCCCCGAATCCCCACACACGCACCAACCGCATCAACCTTCGAGTCAATCGAAGACACCGCCATCTTCGTGCGGTATCCCGCTTCGCGCGCGATTGCCTTGATTTCAATCGTCCGGTCCATGACCTCAGGAACTTCAACTTCAAACAAGTACTTAATAAAGTCAGGATGCGCCCGGCTCAGATAAATCTTCACCTGCGCCCCCATGTCCTTCACATCAAGCACAAAAGCCCGCACCCGATCCCCAGGCATAAACTGCTCGCCAGGAATCTGCTCACTCCGAAGCATCACGCATTCAGCCCGATCAACCTGCACAACAAGAGCCCCCCGGTCATACCGCTGGGCCGTCCCCGTCACCAGTTCTCCTTGACGCCCCGCAAACTCTTCCATCAGTGATTGACGCTCATCATCACGGAACCGCTGAATCATCACCTGCTTAAAAGTCTGCGCCGCGATCCGACCAAAGTCCTCAGGACTGATCTCCAACACCTCGTCATACCGGAACAAACTGATCTCCCCGGTAATCGGATCGACCGTACACGAGAACTCCTCAGCATCGAGCGTTCCAAAATACTTCCGGCAAGCCGAGACCATCGCTGCCTCAAGATCGGAGATCAGAAGGGATTTCTCAACATTCCGCTCGCGGGAAATGCCGTCCAGGATTCGCATCATTTCTTGGGTGTTCATCAGGGTGTCTCCAGGCTTTCGATATTGGTTATCAAGTTGGTGAATTGTCGTGGCCAGTTATTGTGAGTGCCACAGGTAATACAGATTTCTAAAAACGCAAACTTTCTAAAAACGCAAACGACCGGAGCCTCCATAAGAGTTCCGGTCATGCACATCGGCTGCGACCCATCAAGAGCCGGCAACCCATCCGTGATGGACGATCAGATCATCGCATGATCCGCGTCCTTCCCGTTTGGCGGGTGATCAAGCTGGAAGAGCCAATCACCGACATTGTGCATAACCATCGTTCATACCAAAGTCTCCATTCAACGAGCATTCCAAGCCCATCGCCACAAGTCTAGAACACCACCCAGACAGGATCAATCAAACACCACTTATATAGAAAGCACTGACAAAGCCCAATATGGCTTCAGAATCGTCCGGGTCTCACTACCCTTCGATCCGCTCGCCCTTGGAAATGCTCTTGAGGACCCGAACCGCCCGATTATTCCGATGGTTTC
>JAESRA010000061.1 GCA_016764895.1 Phycisphaerales bacterium
ATGCCTGAGGGCTTGGGCTCTCTTCTCTGGGTGCCCCGTCGGAGGATTCTTATCCTCCTTCGGGTCTTCTCTTCACAGGCCATTCCATCACAACCATCAGCCACCCGCCAATCCCAAACCCAAAAAGCAAGAGAGGCCGACGGTTCGCACCGCACGGCCTCTCTCTTGCGTTTAGCACACCCTGCAAGAAGCAAGGCATGGAACAGATACTCGTTTACCGCCGGCGACGCCCAGCAACGATTCCGCCAAGACCAAGAAGTGCGAGTGCACCTGGAGCTGGAACAACAAGGGTGCCATTAAGTTGGGTTGTCCGTGCGTTGAAGTTTCCGTTGTTGGAGTCGAACCATTCTGGCATTTGAAGAAGCATGGAGATGCCACCTTCAAGAGCAGCCGTTGGGACAGTAAAGCTTGCACCAGCGGTGCCTTCAAAGACATCGTTGCCTGATTCTGTGTCGTTGTATGCTGCGACTGAGATTTGGCCGTTGAAGAATCCGAAGCCAAACTGGTTGGTCCATGTCCCGCTGTAGTTGCCTGAAAGTGTGTCGCCGTTGATATCGGTGATCTGGAATGATCCGATTGCATCGGCGTTCATGGCTGTGATGTTGGAGAGTTCCATGGTGAACTGGGAATCGGCGGTGGTCGTTCCATCAGCAAACCCGGAGTTAAAGAGGGCCGTCAGTGGTGATCCGCCACCAAGATAGTTGGTGACATCGCCCGATGTGCTGAGGTTGGCGTTTTCTGTGGCCACGATACTCAGGGTATTTGCCCCTGAGTTCCAGTTGGCACCCATATCGGTAAACCCGAAGGTCGCCGCCAAGTTGGCTTGGGCTCCGCCTGCGAGCGTTGTGAGTGCGACTGCACCAATCAAAAATGTTCCTTTCATATCAATCGTTCCTCTTTTTAAACTTGCGAGAGAGCAATGGTTTTTAAACAAAAATCCAATGCCCTGACGAATGCAGGGCACGATCTACGCCCAGAAAGTACACCAACACAGCAAAAACACCAGCCAACTGGGGATAATTTCTCT
Source organism: Phycisphaerales bacterium (assembly GCA_016764895.1). Classification (GTDB taxonomy): domain Bacteria; phylum Planctomycetota; class Phycisphaerae; order Phycisphaerales; family UBA1924; genus UBA1924. Next base: position 1,028 of record JAESRA010000061.1, read on the forward strand.
TCTTTCCTAGAATCATCTCCCATTTGCACCGTCCGATAAGTCGCTGGTCGATGGGTGTCTAAGGTCCAGATACTGACCAAAAACGGGAGCAACGCTCGATCTTTGCTTGGTTTGTTTTATAAGACCCATGCCACGCCGGTATAACCGCGCGTCACAACCCCACCTTGTCATGTACAAAAACGAAGGTCCCTTAACCGAAGGGGCATACAAAAAACAGGTTTACATTGGCTTCTGGTCGATCGTCAGATCGTAGATCGACAGCAGTTTGGTCTTATCAAAGACCATTTCGGCTCGGCTTCGTCCCACGACATCGTACAAAGGCGTGAGTTCAATGGCATCGACCGGGCACGCTTCTTCGCACATGCCACAGAAAATGCACCGCAGTTCGTCGATTTCAAACTTAGCCGGGTACTTCTCGCGATCATCCCAAGGCGACTCGGCCGCCTCAATATGAATGCAGTTGGCCGGGCAAATAGTGGGGCACATCATGCACGCCACGCATTTGACACGCCCAGCAGCATCTTTATTGAGACGATGCACGCCTCGGAAATTGCTCGCCTCGATTCCACCCTTTTCAACATCGAGATGCTCTCGCCGTTGCTCTGGGTACTGCATCGTATAACTCGTTCGACCCTGACCAAACGAGGTAAAGAAGTGCCTCATCGTCGTTCCGAAGCCCTTAAAAATCGCAGGCAGGTACACCGCCTCCATCGAGGTCATGGGTTTGGGGGTCATATCAACGATTTGAGCGTCGGGAATAGTCATATCAACGGCAGTATAGCGTATCAAGCCACGCTTTGGGGCCACAGGGTGTTCATCTTGCGATCACATTCCTAACCCGGCTATCATACATCAAGATGACTGATCGCCGACCCGGACCACCACTCTTTGAGCTCATGAGCCAAGACCAGCCAGACCCAGAAGATGGGCAAGGATCGTCGCACGATCCCAGCGATCAATCTGCTTCGGCACCGGATTCAAATCCGCACCCAACCCAGCCGCACCCACCCCAGCCGCTGCCAACATCTGATCGCCCGGCCCCGATCACCGCCGGAATCTCACGAGCCGAGCGATCCGCCGCGACCATGCCAGAAGAGCCCGCTCCATCAGAGAACGGCTTCCATCTCAGCACGCACCACGCCTACCTCCTGATCGCCCTGGCTGCGGCATTACTATTGCTCGTCTGGGCGATGGCCTACAAAGCCGGATACGCCAAGGGCAAGGCCGAAATGGAATCCCTGATCCCCAACAAGCCCAGCATGGTTCTCCCCCCAATCAATCAAGATCAACCCACGATTGACTCTCCATCGACAAACACCGAACCATTCCCAGACGATGCCGTCTCCCAGCCCCCACGGGTTCCTGCTCGGGCTGTGCAGGCTGTTATGACGGCTCAGGGCTACAACGAGGTCGATCCTCGCGTTTCAGGCAACAACTACCTCCAGCTCGCTACTTTTTCTCCAGAACAGGCCGCAGACGCTATTCTCTTCATGAATGACCACTCAATGCCAATCATCGGGGTCCCGGTAGTGGATTCCAGCGTTCGGGCGGGCAACAATCCATCCCGCTATACCCTGTATTCCCTAGGGCTTGCAGTTCCAGGCGGATCGGATTTCAGTGCCATGCAGGCACAGCGCGACGAGCATAAGCGAGCGATCGCCATTCTCGGAGCGCGATGGCAAAGAGAACGCCGCGGCGGATCGGACTTTGGCGAGTCCAAAACGCAGTGGGTTAAATACAATTAACAGTCAATGACTGGCTGATAGATAGACACATTTCATCGGGCACCGCAAGCAGAGCCCATTACAGACAAGACACGGAGCCCCCCAATGAGCATTCACTCATCACTCAAGACCGAAGGCAATCTCACCACCAAGCGCAATGTCATGAAACGCGCCGAACGCATTGCCGCCCTCCAAGATGAAAAAAAGCACACCGGCGACAAAGGTGCTCTTGGTCTTCAAAAAACCAAAGTCCGCGAGTAGTACAGCTTGCAAGCAGTTCAAACCCATCAATAGGTTTGACATCCAACATCCAAATGAAAAGAGGTTGACATGATCGAGCATCTCATCGCGGATCGTGCAGGCGCTATCGACGCATCCGGCATCAGAAGAATCTTCAACCTCGCCGCTACCCTCAAAGACCCCATCAACCTCTCCATCGGGCAGCCAGACTTCCCCGTCCCAGAACCCATCCGCGCCGCCGCCATCGCCGCCATCGACACCCACAAAAACGGCTACACCCTCACCCAAGGCGACCCCGCTCTCCTTACCAAAGTCATCGACTGGCTCAAACTCGATCTCGGCTGGGACTGTGCCGTCACCGGACAAGGCAAACCCAACCAGCTCGCCCCCGCCCCCGCCGCCTTCATCACCAGCGGCACCAGCGGCGCCCTCTTCCTGGCCTTCCTCGCACTCCTCAACCCAGGCGATGAATGCATCATCCCAGACCCATACTTCGTCTGCTACCCGCATCTCGCAACCATGTGCGGCGCAAAGGCCATCACCTGTGACACCTACCCAGACTTTCAACTCACCGCAGACCGCGTCGAGCCCCTCATCAACGACAAAACAAAGTTCGTCCTCCTTAACACTCCATCGAATCCCTCCGGCGTCGTCCTCTCCAAAGAAGAAGGCGAAAAACTCAGAGCCCTCTGCAAAGCAAAGGGTATCTTGCTCATCTCCGATGAAATTTACGACGAGTTCGTCTTCAGCGAATCCCTAGGCGACACCGCCGCTGGCGATCAATCCCTCAAGCGTTGTCCCTCGCCAGCAAGAGAGCCCGGTGCTGAAGAGAACACCTTGCTCATTCGTGGTTTTGGGAAGACTTATGGATGCACTGGTTGGCGACTTGGATACGCTGCGGGTCCAGCCGCACTTATTGACCAGATGGCCAAGCTCCAGCAGTACACTTTCGTCTGCGCCCCATCCCCGCTCCAAGCCGGCGTCGTCGAATGCTTTGACATTTCTATGAGCGAATCTGTAGACGAATACGAATCCCGCCGCGACATGGTCATTGCCCGACTCTCAAAGCTCACCAATGTCACGACTCCAGGCGGCGCCTTCTACGCTTTTATCCAGGTCCCCGAATCCCTCGGACTCACAGGAACCCAGTTCGCCGAGAAATGCATTGAGCGAGAACTCCTCGTCATCCCAGGCGGCGCGTTCTCAACCAGAGACACCCATTTCAGGATCAGCTTTGCGACCAACCGCGATCGTCTGAGCCAAGGCCTTGATATTCTCTGTGATCTACTCGCCGGCAAGTGATCCGGTCGAGAGTTTGGTGGTTAGAACTGGATAGTAGTTAGAACGGGACAGTAGTTAGAGCCGGACAGTAGTTAGAACTGGATAGATAGCCGGGCAAACAAGCCCTCTTGGTTCAGGTCCGCAGTCACCGCTCCAAAATCAAACTGAGACCGCAGAATCTGATACCCCGCCACAAGTCCCATCCGGTCTGAGATCCGCCAGTCCGTCTGCGCGTTGAACCCGATCAACGACGAACCCATATTGAGTGTCTGCGTGGTTGCTTGCCCGGTCAAGCTCCAGTCCTGAGAGATGTTCCACCGGATCGATGATCCAATCGTCGGCACCGCGACTACCCGGCGCGTTATATTGTGCATTTCCGAGGCCCCGCCTCTGTTGACACGCTTAGAAATATTCGCTTCGATCGCCGTCACACCAGAAGTAAAGCTCAAGTCCACCGCGCCCGCCGAGGCCGCCTTCCATTCGATACCCATCTCATAGAAGTTATACTCGCCCTCGCTCTTGGTCATCGTCGAAACCGAATCGCCATCGCCACCAGGCAGCGACCCAGCAGACCCCGCGATATTCCCATCACTGAGCGTCGTGTTCCGTCCAACAGAGAACCGCATGTCACCATCGGAAATATTCAGATCGTCCGTGTTATAAATCACCCGTCCCACAGCAACCGAATCAATCGCTCTGCCGTGTTCAAATAGTGTCGCAGAAATCTCAGGGAGTATCTCCGAACTCGGGATCAAATCAATGTCGGCCCCCATCCCCCGCATCGCAACAAGCTGGTCCGCCGTGACAACCGCACTGTCCGGCTGATACATCTCAACATGCCGTGATGGTTTGATCTGCCTGTATTGCATATCCGAATCAGGATGCATCATCACCCGAGGCACACTACCGGCATAACAGCACGAACAAGCGCACGCAACACCTGCAACATTCAACACAACACGAAATGACATCGCTCGGCGACTCATACCCCAAATTGTGGCCCATATAACCATAAAAGTCAAATCGGCACTTACAGCCCGTTAGCAATCACAAAGTTTTGAAGAAGCCCTATAACTTCCCCAAGTTGTGGTGATATTTCGGCATCAACAAGCGCAGGATTCGCCATATTCAACACATGGTTGCCCCCAACGATCACTTGGAGCTCGGCACCAACTGCGCCAGCGATCGCCTCCCCGGCCCCAATATCCACCGCCTGGTCATCAGAACCATGCAAAATAATTTTCGAGCAATCAATATTTCTGCACAACCCAAGCACATCATGGCCCACAGGATCGTCAATCTGCTCTTGAAGCCACGCCGCACCAATCCGCAACTCCTGCCCCGTCCGCGCGCTGGCCGATTTGATGAACCCGTTATCAAGCATCTCCCTTTGCATCTCATCACTCAACGAGTTGCACGACGCAACACTATTGATCGTCACCACTCCCGCAAGTTTCGGGCTGGTTTGTCTGCCGCTGGCAAGCAACGCCGTCCCCCCGCCGCGCGAGTGTCCGCATAAAAACATCGGCATTTCCTTCCCCAAAATCTCTCCGCTCTCGATCGCATCAAACACGCAGCCCACATCTTCGACTTGCCGGTTCCATGTATCGAGTGCAAACAGATCAGGACGAGCAAAGGTATCAAGTTTGTTGGTCATCCCCGAACACGAAAAATTGAATCGGTGAACAAGGACACCGGCCTTTGCAAGCTCTTTGGCAAGCACCGGAATGAAGCCATAGTCTTTGTAGCCCTTAAACCCATGAAGCAGCACGAGGGTGGCCAATGGAGTGGCGGAATCACCGACGGAATCATCGGCAGGATGATCAGTGTTGCCAATAATGTCGAGTCCTTGATTGTTGGTGAGGGTCCAGTCGGTGGTGTGGATATGTCGCATAGGAAAGTGTATGGATCACTTTGAAGAAAGTGGGCTCCTAGGATGCCGATCTATGACTGTAGAAGAAACCGATCAATCACCAACCGCCTCGACACCTGAAGAATGCTGTGATTGGGGGAAGCGTCCGCCTCATGGTGGAGAACATGACCTCCTCAAAGGCCCCCGACTCCGCCGCCAAGAACTCTGGACAGCAATAAAAATATTTAACGAGTTTATCCGCGGCTTTCGCAAACTCCACTTCATCGGCCCATGCGTCACCGTGTTCGGCTCAGCACGGTTTGATGAAAACCATGAATACTACCAATTCGCCCGCGCAACAGGCGCCGCCCTAGCACGCCATGGCTACGCCGTCATGACCGGCGGCGGACCAGGAATCATGGAAGCAGCCAACCGAGGAGCCCGCGATGAAGGCGGCTTGTCGCTCGGCTGCAACATCGAACTCCCAATGGAACAAGTCCCCAACCCATACCTCGACCGATTCGTAGACTTCGACTACTTCTTTGTACGCAAAGTCATGCTCGTCAAATACTCCAAAGCCTTCATCGTCATGCCAGGCGGATTCGGAACCATGGACGAAGTCTTCGAAACCCTCGTCCTCATCCAAACCAAAAAAATCGAAAAGTTCCCGATCATCGTCATGGGCAAAGAGTTCTGGGAACACATGCGAACCTTCGTAGACAACGCCCTGATCGAAAGCGGCACCATCGACGCTGTAGACATGGACCTCGTCCAATGGACCGACGACCCCGAAGAAGCCGTCGCCATGATCGCCCAACACGCCGCCAACGGCAACGGCAACAGCTAATCTGATGGAATCAGATGCTCCGCATCACGCTGCTCCAACTTCATGGCCGCCATCTTCGCAACAGCCCCATTCTCATCAATCGCCAGCCGTCGACCCAGTTCGTTAAGCTGGTCGTCATGAACCGTCCCGGTCATATTTGGTAGATTTATAGCGAGCCAGAACCGGTCGTTAAAGCTCGGTGAATCAACAATCCATCCAAACCACTCAATCCAAAGTCCAAGGTCCCGCCGGTCCTCCCGCCCCGCCCTGTAGTACGCATACCGATTCGTGCTTGGATTCTCGGCATTGGTCGTCCGGATAAACTCAGACAACAGCGGATACGCAGTCTCCCCGCTCGAATCATGATTGACAAGAATGCTTAACACGAGATGATGAATCGATGCGGTTCCGCGATCCACAACCTTCACTTTGCTCATATCCCCAAGGCCAACCCGCTTTATCAACTCAATAATGCCTTGATAGGCAGAAGAATCCGTTGTGTCGTCAAGAAGATGGGCATTTTGAAAGGATCGAATCGCAAGAATAGCATACGAACGGTCAGCCCGGTCCCCAGAGTTAAGCCATTGAGTACATATCTCGAAAACGGGAAGCAATGACTCCACCGGATGGTCTTCTGACATGAGTGCGAGTTTGTTAAATCGAGATTCCGGATCGATAAACACAGGGTCAATCTCGGTGCTCATTAGGGCATCGATATGCTCAGTAAACAAGTTCAGATAGTCTGCAATAATGTAGGTAGACCCCGGAAAAGAAGTGGGTAAATTGTTGCGTTTCAGCACTTGCCCAAAGTACGGACTTGATGCTCGATCTCGCAATGGTTCTAGGGCACGCGCAAAGTATGTTTCGAGATCATCTTCCCACGATTTATTTGAGAACCCATCTGGGTCCGCTCGGTATAAAGTCTCATTCTCCAGCAACCATAACCAAAAAAATGAAAGAACGAACGGCGTGGATTGCAATCTCGGATTCGTCACCGGGTTCTCAAAGTTTGGATCCAGCGATAAAGATTCTGCAGCATCAAGCAAATCCGAAGCCCCCAAATATAACAACCTCTCAGCATCCACGGGTGGATCAAAGAACTCTGTTTCAGGGGTATATACATTCCCGCTATGAAGCATCATGCCCCGATACTCACGCAGCAACGCCAACCGCTTGGGATCCCACCGCGCCTCCTTGCTCGTCATCATCGGCTTGCAAATCCGCCTCGCAAACCGCCGCGAGCGTGCATCCGAAACCCACCGCTCATCAATCCGCTCGCTCAAGCGAGAATGAACCCTCACCGGCGAGCCTGGCGCATAGTAAATCCACTCCTCCGGCAGCACCCCCCACCCCGCCATCAACACCCAGGTCGGCACCGCCGCAAACCACTCCCCGGTCTCCACAACCCGCGGCCCAACAACCATCCCATACCAACCACTTCCCATTAAAAACAACGCCATCAACGCCATCCACCGAGGCCGCCGTGCTTTCAAAAACACACCCTCGTCCTTCGCCGTCTTCCCACACTCAGGGCACAGAAGCCCAACAGCATCATTCATGTCATACCAACACCGAGGGCACCGCACCCGCCCCCGAGCCCGGTCCCCAACCACCCACCAAATCACAAGAAACACCCCAAACAGCCCCATCGTCCACCCAATAACAGTCGCCGAGTTCACCCCAGAAACCGGGTCCCCGCTCCGAGAGAACTGCTCCGCCAGATCAACCGCAATATACCCACACCCAACCGAAACCACCAAACACGCGATCATCAACCCCATCGCCATCCACCCCGCCCGCCGCGAATGCTTCGCCTCCAGCCGCTTCCGCCGCCGGGCAATCGTCTCAGAAACCAGCCGCACAAACAGAGAAAAACCCCAGCACGCCATCAGCGTCGAAGCAACCCAAAATAATATCACCCAGCCATTCATAGTTCACAGTATACAGCAGACTCACACCGCCGCCACAAACCGCTCTCGCACCGAACTCGCCCCCTTCGACGAATACTCCTCAGCAACACCCGAAACAAACTCATCGAGCGGCATCGAACCCAAATCCTTCGCAGTCCCAAAGGCACGCACAGACACCGCCCTGCCCTCCGCATCCCTCGGCCCAACAATCAACAAATACGGAATCTTCATCTCAGATCCGTTCTTGATCTTCGCCTGCACTCGCTGGTCATGCGTATCACAAGTCGCCCGGATCCCCGCCGCCTTAAGCTGCGCCAAAACCTCGGCGGCGTAGTCGTTGCTCTTCTCAGAAATCGGCAACACCCGCACCTGCTCAGGCGCAAGCCACACCGGAAAAGCCCCAGCAAAATGCTCAATCAACACCCCAATAAACCGTTCCATCGAACCAAACGGCGCCCGATGAATCATCACAGGCCGATGCTTCTCGTTGTCGGCCCCCACATAACTCAAATCAAACCGCTCAGGCAAATTATAATCCACCTGCACCGTTCCAAGCTGCCACTCCCGACCAATCACATCCTTCACCACAAAATCAATCTTCGGCCCATAAAACGCCGCCTCCCCAGGCTCCTCCGTAAACGGCACACCCAAAGTCGCCGCCGCATCCAAACACGCCTTCTCCGCCTTATCCCAGTTATCAGGATCACCCGTGTACTTGCTGCTATCAGGATCACGCAAGCCCACCCGCACCCGGTAGTCATCCATCCCCAACACTTCAAAGATCGTCTTGACCAATGACAAGCACCCTTGCAGTTCCTCGCTCACCTGCTCAGGCGTGCAGAACAAATGCGCATCATCCTGCGTAAACCCACGCACCCGCGTCATTCCATTGAGCTCCCCAGACTGCTCCCACCGATACACCGTCCCAAACTCCGCCAGCCGCACCGGCAAATCCTTATACGAATGCGGCTGAGAATCGAAAATCTTAATATGGTGCGGACAGTTCATCGGCTTGAGCATGAACCCCTCAATCTCACCCGAACTCATGTTATTCGACAACTGCGCACAACTGCACCCTTCCTCTGAAATCTGAACCAGATGATCCCGCTCAATAATCGGCGGGAACTGCGAATCCGCATAATACGGAAAGTGCCCAGAGGTCCGGTACAAATCCAGCTTCCCAATATGAGGCGTAAACACCTCGCTGTACCCCTGCTTGGTAAGTTCCGCAGCAATAAAGTTCTGCAACTCCCTACGCACCACCGAACCGTTCGGAGTCCACAAAATCAACCCCTGACCCACGGCCTCATCAATATGAAACAGCCGCAACTTCTTCCCAAGCACCCGATGATCCCGCTTCTTCGCCTCTTCCAAGCGTTCAAGATGCTTATTAAGTTCCTTTTTCGAGAAGAACGAAGTCCCATACACCCGCGTCAACCGATCCGAGTTCTCATCCCCATGCCAGTAGCTCGACGCCAAAGACATCACTTTGAACCCACCAATCCGCCCAGTACTCGGCACATGAGGCCCCCGGCACAAATCCTCCCAGTCCTTCCCAGGCTCACCAGTCGCATAAAACGACAACGACTCAGAACCAGCTTTGATCGCCGCTTCCCCGTTGTCGAGCTTGTACTTAGACCCCTCAGCTTTGAGCTTCTCCATCCCATCAGCGATCGACATGTCATACCGAGTAAACACCCGATCCTCTTTGACAATCTTCCCCATCTCCGCTTCAATCGCCTCAAAATCCCCATCCTTGAGCGGCCGGTCCTCCGGGAACCGAATGTCATAATAAAAACTATTCTCCAAAGGCGGCCCATACACCAACATCGCCCCAGGCACCACCCGCTGAATCGCCTCGGCCATCACATGAGCCGTCGAATGCCGAAGCATGTTCATCGCGTTCGGATCATCCTTCTTCTCTCGCGTCTTCTCCGTCACCAGCGACAGCGAACAATCGTTCTCGATCACCGTCGAAAGATCGCACAACTGTTCATCAATCAAGCACCCAACACACGCCCGTGCCAGCCGTTCACCAATCGACATGGCCACATCAAAGGCCGACACCGCATCATCAAAGGATTTAATCGAACCATCGGGAAGTGTAATTTGAGGCATATCAGGTACTCGCTTATCAAAGGAACGGAGCACAACGGCTCCGGGGTATTCTGGGACTTCGCTATCTATCGCCCCATCCTATGAAAAACGCCCCGCAGAAGCGGGGTAAAGCACATGAAATATCATGGTTTTTCAATCTACCGGTTTAGGCGGCGGACCACATATCGTCATCCAGGGCGTCGTAGCCGGACTTGAAGAGTTGCATCTTCTTGGCTGCCTCGGGATCTGAGAACTCAAAGCCGACCTCGTAGTTGCGAAACCCCATTTTTGTGATCCGTCTGACAATCGCAAGTCCACGATGGGTCGCCTTGGTGGATTCGAGCGTCAACTCAACATGATCCCCAACATTCCACTCAGGCTTCTTTTTATAAACCACCCGCAGTCCAGAGGCCGAGAAGTCCAGGACTGTTCCCGAACAATCGCACACCAACTGCCGGGCAATAAACCGAGGCTTGACCCGGGATTCGGGTTTGTCAATCTCATCAATCATCTTCGCTAGGGAGGCCCATCTGCTCATGCAAGATGTATCAGCACAATACGGTATAGTGCCGCACCTTATTCATTGAGAGGTTCACAGTTTGACATTCCCGGACTCTTTCAATCCGCATAATCCCTCCGTTCTTCCCAACTCCACCCCTCTACCATCACCCATGGACATTTTCAACGCATACCCAGACCGCCCAGGCGACCGACCAATCCACACCCCCTCAAGCGGGCCGCCGCAGACTGATCGGGTGCCTCCGGCGGTGTATGAGGCGATGGGGGAAGCGGGGATTGTGGAGATGTTTTATGCGTTCTATGAGCGGCTGGCGGTATCGACCATCGCAGATATGTTTCCCAGCAGCGAGAAGAACCGCCGGAAGGCGGCGGAGAAGAATGCTTCGATGTTTGTTTTTATGTTCGGTGGCCCGCATCTCTTCCAGCAACGCCATGGTCCACCCATGATGCGTGCCCGCCACCTTCCCTTTATAATTGACGAAGCCGCCCGCCAAGAATGGCTTCGCTGTTTTCGAGAAACTCTTGATGAAGCTCCGAAGTTGTTTTCGATGCCTGGGGAGCATGTCGAGGCGGTGTGGAAGTTTGTGTATGATTTTAGTGGGTGGATGGTTAACGCTGTCGATGCTGTCGATGCAGAGGAAGAAGGCTAAATATGAAGACTCGGATGACACTGGCAATGTGCGGCGTACTGATGGCAGCTTGCATTGGCGGCTGCGAAGTTATACAGGAAACGGGTGAGGCGACGGGTTTGGCTGGGGGTGAGATTGATCATTCAGATATTGGTGCTGTGCTTGACTACTGGCATCTGGCGGCCTCAGAAGGAGATATGGATCGCTACTTTGGGTCAATGACTCAGGGGGCCGTGTTCCTCGGCACCGACGCTGCTGAGCGATGGACGCGACAGGAGTTTCGCGCCTTTGCTGAACCATACTTTGCTGATGGGCACGGGTGGACCTATGTGGCGCGGGAACGGTTTGTGCGGACCAATGCGTATGGGGATGTTGCTTGGGTTGATGAGATTCTTGATCATGATTCGTATGGCATCCTTCGCGGAACAGCCGTACTCAGAAAGAACGGCGAAGAATGGCGTATTGCGCATTACTCTTTGAGTTTTTTGGTGCCAAACGATGTTGCGGGTGAGGTCGTTGAGGTGATTCAGCGTAGCGGGAGCATGGACTCCGGCGGGTGAGTTGGGGGGATTTGCGCACGGATGTGGTTGTTGGGGGTTTTTAGGATCGTGGATGAGTCGGAGACGACATCTCTACGGCAGCCGGCTTTCCCATAACTCAACCTGTCCATACATGAGGATGTGTTGTATTTTGCCAACGGATTCAACAACAGCCCCGTACTCTAGTTAATATTCGCAGGCGTCTTGTCAATCATCCACTTCACCCAGTACGCCAAACATCCCGTCAATCCCGCCACCCAGATCGCCCAATATTCAATTCCATACCCCTGCGCATCTTTGAACAGTGCGACAATCGGGATACAAATCCAAATCGTGATCTGCACAAACCCCAAGACTTTCCGCTGCTCAATATACGCACTCAGCAAAAAATACAACAACAGCACCAAGAAAACATACGAAATCCAAGGCGTTTGCATAACCATCCACAAAAGTCCGCCACTATGGCCACCGCCTGAACCTGGAAATCTTCCCATCAGAAGATCCTCCTAACCCAGCGGATTCAACCACAGTCCCGTAGCCAGCTTTGGATAGAAAAATGTACTTTTTTGAGGCATTAATTCGCCTGCGCGCGATACATCTCGTACCGCTTCGAGGGGTGTAGGGCGAACGATAATTGCTACCTGTGCCTTTCCGCCGCCTGCGATCGAGCTTCCTGTCTCATCGCCGCGTCCAATTGCTAAAACTTCATCAATTGAATGTGGGAACGCCCATTTGACGGGCTCGCCGTTGTTGAGTTCTGGTGAGCAGATTTCATCGACAATTAGGTGTTGGATGATTGCTACATCAAGTTGCCGCCATGCTGCGGATTGATCTGGGAATTTTTCTTGGAGCGGATCTTTTAGCACGGGCCACGCCGCGAAGCAGAGTCCTGTGTCGAAATCGTAAATTCCAAACACATTGGTTTTTTCGCGTTCAGCGAGTACATCCATTTGCGCGAGGAATGTTTGTGGGTCATTATCAATTGGTTCAATATTGAGCAGTCCTGCCGCAGCATTTCGGAACTCATCAATCGAGTAGTTTTCCATTCCGCCCAGTACTCGGTGCGTAGGCCCGATGGCCAATCCTGGATCGGCCATCGACACCAAGACCATCATGGTTCTGCGTGCTGGGTGATCTGCGGGTATATTGTTGCCGTTTTTCTTAGAGAGTTCGTTTAAGTAGTTCAGTGCTGTGTTGTATCGGTGGTGCCCATCAGCGACGAAGATGTCTTCGCCTGCGAGTGCGTTCTGATATGCTGTGATTGTTGATTCATCTTCAACTGCCCAGACTTCTTGCAGGACTCCGTCAGCAATTTTCGCGGTCATATCTGCTGGGCGCGAATCCATAATGTCACGCACGATCTTCGTGGCAACACCTTGGGCATCTTGGTGTACCCCGAAGATTGGCGATGTTTGGCATGCGGTTGCTTCCATCAGTGCTTTGCGGTCTTCCTTTGGGCCTCCGAATGTTTGTTCGTGGGCCAGTATCCCTCCGCCTTCGCGCTCACCAAAGGCAACGGTTTCAACAGTGACGCTCATTCCGCAGCGTTCGTGTTGTTCGCCTTCAAACTCAAATGTCTGCCGATACGCAAACATCGCGGGTGTCTCCCGCTTGCGAAGCTCGCCAGAGTCCAGCATTCTGCGGTAGGATTCGCCCGCTGCTGCGTAGACTTCTTTAGGCCCAAGCTCCTTGGCGGGGACATGGGGTAGATCGATCTTCACAATATTGTTTGCGTCTCTATCAAGCAGTGCCTGCTTTTGCGACAGATTGAGGACATCGTATGGCGGAGCGATCACGGCCGAGACATCGCCCGAACCTTGGTTATATTCAACAGCGAGAAACGGAAATACTGCGGGCATGGAAATATCCTTTCAACAAAAATCATCGATCGATCGCTCCTTTGTCCAAAGGGCCGACCTTCGCTGATTATATGCCTCAAACTGGGTCTACGATCATCCCATGACTAACCCGACCCACCGCGATCTTCCCAGGGCCCTCGTCATCCGTACCGCAGGGACTAATTGCGACGCCGAGCTCGTCCGTGCTTTCTCCATGGCTGGGGCCACGCCCCGCTCAATCCACCTCGATGCCCTCTGCGACGACCCTGCAATTCTCCGGCCTTTTGACCTCATTGGATTCCCCGGCGGCTTCTCCTATGGGGACGACATCGCCTCAGGGCGAATCAAAGCGATGCACGCCCGGAAACATCTCCTCCCGGAACTCAAAGCTGCTGTGGGTCGGGGTGTTCCCATCATTGGGATCTGCAACGGCTTCCAAGTCCTCGTTCAACTTGGACTCCTGCCAGGAGATTCTGATTCCGACGATGCTTCGATTGCCCTCTGTCAAAATGAGCATGGCCGATTCATCGACGACTGGGCCGTCATGGAGGTTAGCCAATCGAGTAACTGTGTTTGGACTCAAGAGCTCAGAGGGTTTACGGATCCTGAGGCGTGTCGTTTTCCGTATGCCCATGCCGAGGGTAGACTTGTTCTTAGGGATAATTATGAGATCGATCCTGGCCTTGTGCCCCTCCGCTACCAATCAAATATCAACGGCTCACATGACCGTATCGCGGGTGTCTGCGATCCAACTGGTTTAGTCTTTGGCCTCATGCCTCACCCTGAACGAATGCTTGATTGGAACCGTCATCCATTTGCGACACGATTGGCCCCCCAAAGCAAATCGGGGCTTACACCGGGGCTGAGTATCTTTACATCGGCGGTCAATGCTGTGCGATCGGCCCGGACATCGGCGGTGTCATCATGACCACAAAGATGAACGGCCGAGCAGTCTACGCGGGCAGCTTTGACCCTCCAACCAATGGCCATGTCTGGATGATTGAACAAGGGGCGCAGCTTTTCGATGAGTTAATTGTTGCTGTCGCAAAGCATCCTGAAAAAGAGTACACTTTTGAGATCGAAGAACGCCTTGGCTGGCTTCAGGAGATTGCTGGCCGCCACGACAATGTTAAGGTCGCGTCGATCCAGAATGAGTTCCTTGCCCACTACGCTAAGCGTGTCGACGCTAAGTTTGTTATTCGAGGGATTCGCCATGAGGAGGATTACCAGTACGAACGCGGGATGCGGTATGTGAATTCGGACCTGAATCCGGATTTGACGACTGTGTTTTTAATGCCGCCTCGGACGCTGTGCGAGTTGAGTTCGAGCTTTGTCAAGGGGATGATTGGGCCCAGTGGGTGGGAGTCGGTTGTCGAGCGGTATGTCCCCAAGCCGGTCTTTGAACGGCTCAGAAATTATTACCATGAACAACTGGGGAACACCTAGTTCACGGCCGGAGATTTCCATGGCACTCGCTGACAATCATCCAAAGCCTGAGGGCGCGCTCAATGAGCCGGCGTTGTCGATGCGGGTCGTTGCGATGCCGCGCGAGACGAATCCGTATGGGACTATTTTTGGTGGGATTATTTTGAGTTATATTGACCAGGCGGGGTTTGTTGAAGCGCGGCGGCATGCGGATTTGGCGTGGGTGACGGCGGCTGTGGACCGGGTGGAGTTTCACGCGCCGGTGCATGTCGGGGATATTGTGAACTACTTTACTTACACGACCCGGCTTGGGAAGACGAGCTTGGATGTTCGGATCGAAGTGAGTGCAGAACGGTTTCATACGCGTGAATCGGTGCATGTGACGACGGCGAATATGACGATGGTGGGGATGCGTGATGGGAGGCCGTATCCGTTTGGTGAGTGCTTGCGGGATTCTGATTTGAAGGGGTGAAGATGGGCGAGTCCAAAGTCAAATCCAAGGCCAAACTTGCGGTGTTGCTTTCGGGGTCTGGGCGGACGCTTGAGAATTTGATTGGGTGTGTTGAGCGGGGCGAACTTGAGGCCGAGGTTGCTTTGGTGGTGGGGTCGCGGGAATGTTTGGGGATTGAGAAGGCGAAGGCGGCGGGGGTTTTGACGCTTGTTTTTGAGGGTGGAATCGGTGGGGGTGATTTGGACCGGGTGGTGGCAGAGTATGGGATTGACTGGGTGATTTTGGCGGGGTATCTCAAGTTGCTGCCGATTACGGATTTGGTTCGCGGAAAAGTAATCAACATTCACCCGGCACTCTTACCAAACTTTGGGGGGGTTGGGATGTATGGGATGAAGGTGCATCGGGCGGTGGTTGAGGCGGCTGGGCGTGGGGAGATTTTTGAGACTGGGTGTACGGTGCATTTTGCTGATGAGGTGTTTGATGAGGGGAGGATTATTGAACAGCGGCGGTGTTTGGTGTCTGGAGATGATTCTGCCGAGGATGTTGCGGGGCGGGTTTTTGAATTGGAGTGTTTGTGTTTGCCGAGTGGGATTCGGTTGGTGATTGGAGGGGGTAGATGATTTTTGATTGGATGGGGTTGGGGGAAGAGGTGGTTTGGGTATTGAATATGTTGGAGATGCCAAGATTAAGACCCGACGCGCTCAAAGGCGGCGAGTCGGGGTACCTGGCATCCGGGGGAGGGGGGAGTTCTTTCTATATCGCAGTTTTTAGGAGAAGACCCCCTCCGTCCGCGAAGCGCGGACACCTCCCCCGGAAGCCCGGGGGAGGTGAAAAGAGAGTGCCTTTGTGCAGAGAGAACGAGCCGTCAGACACTGCCTAGTCGCCGTCGTCGAAGTGGGGTTCGGGGTCGTTTTTTTGGGGGGGGAAGATGATGTGGTCGCCGGCGATTGAGTCGGGGTCGTCTTTGAGGAGTTGGGCGGTTTCTTGTGGGGTTCGATTCCAGTTTGGGTGGCTGACGATGCGGGCGAGGAGGGGTGGGCTTCCGTATTGGCCGTAGTCTTTTATTGTCCATCGTTGGATGCCTCCGTTGTCGATTCGGTTGTCGCCGATGGAGTAGATGATTGGGCCTGTGTTTGTGAGTTTGTATTTGAGGGGTTGTCCTGAGAAGGCGTCGGTGGGGGTGATGGGAAGGAGGTCGGTGTCGATGGCGGCGATGGATTGGGGGAATTCGTTGTGGCGGAGTTTGTGGCGGTGGATGGCGATGGTGAGTTGGATGGCGATGGAGTTTTGGATGTGCATGCGGTTGCGTGTTGCTACGGCGTCGAGGTAGGGAATGAATGGGTCAGAGAGGAGGAAGGTGAATTTGCTGAGGGAGTTTTTGTGGAGTTCGTAGATTTCTTTTGTTGTGGGCATGTCTTTGGGGCGGTTGAATTTGGAGAGGGGGGTGGCTTGTTTGGCGGTGGTGTTGAGTATCCAGAGTGTGCGTTGGAGTGAATGGTGGAGGGCGGAGTCTGGGAGGTTTGTTGGTGGGGTGGAGATGAAGTTGGGGATGTTGAGGTTTTTGGTGAGGTCGAATGGGTCGAGGGAGCCGTTGGTGCTGGCGATGCGGCGGAAGGTGTCGTGGAACTCTAAGGCGTGGGATTCCCAGACAATGGTGCGGTTTGAGAGGTCGCCGATGGTTGATTGGAGTGAGGCGAGGTGTTTGTCGGTGAGTTTTTCGGGGTGGTTTTGGAGTGCCCAGGAGATTGATTGGTAGCTTAGGCCTTCTATCGCCATTCCTATGAGCCATGAGTTTGTGTTTGGGGATTCGTGGGGGAGTTTTCGTGCGTTGATGAGGGTTTCAACTTGTTGGACGAAGGTGTCTGGGTTGTTGTTGATGAGTTGGTGTTTGGCTGAGGCGATGAGGAGGAGGGTGGTGTGGTGGAGCTTTGGAAATAAGGAGTTTTTGAGATTGTAGAGGCTGGGGTTTTGTTCTGGGTTTGGATTCCAGTTTTTGTCTTCTTTGTTGTTTTTGATGAGTGCGTCGTGTTCGTATTGGTCTGTTGAGGAGTAGAGGGCGAATCCGAAGTGTGGGCGGTTGAGGGCTTCGGTGAGTTGGGCGATGGTTGCTTTGGATTCTGGTTGATCGAGGAGCTTGGTGAGTTGGTTCCATTGATCGGTGCCTGGGTTTGCATCGAGGAGTGTTCTGTCGAAGAGGTGTTCTTCACTGATGTAGATGTCGATGAGGACGGGCCAGGCTTTTTGGTTTTCGGGGATGGTGGCGAGCCATTGGTTGAAGCTGGCGGTGGGGTTCCAGGTTTTTGAGCCGTCGGGTTTGGTGTGCCAGGGGGACCAGTTGCCTTGGGTTGCTTTGGACCAGTCTGGGGTGAGGTTTTTGAGTTGGGCTTGGGTGAGTGGTTTGGTGTAGAGGAAGGCGAAGTAGAGCCAGGTGGTGGCGGTGAGGATGACGAGGAGGAAGAAGGTGAGGGTGATGAGGACGATTTTTTTCATATGGTGATTGTACGGCTTGATCGGAAGGGAGTGGGTTTGGGTGATTGGACGGGCGAGAGTGGTGGTGGGGATGGGGTTCTTGTTTATATTTTGAAGCGGGGCGGGTAGTGGGGTGTGTGGAAAAAACCGACTGCTTTATGGGCGGCCGGCTCTGGGTCAGGATCAGTTTGAAGGGCGTGTGATTAGCGTTTTCGGCGAGTTGCGGTGAGGCCTGAGAGGGCTAGCAGGGAGAGTGTGGCGGGGGTTGGGATGATGAAGGAGGCGGTGAAGGTGGCGTCGACGATGTCGCCGTCGAAGAAGAGGACGCCGCCGGTGGTGTCTACATTTGTGAAGGCCCATTGTTGGAGGGTCCCGTCGCCTGTGATGGGGCCGAGTTGGGTGGTCATGTCCCAGTCGAAGAATTGGGAGTTGAATGGTCCTGTGAAGAGGTCTCCGAGGGTGATGCGTGTGAAGCCGACGATGCCGAAGGCGTTGTTGACGAAGGTTTGTGTTTGGGTGATGAAGTCGAAGGTGCCTACGCCTGCGATGGTGATGGTTGCGGTTTCGTGTATGAGTCGCATGCCATTGATGAAGGGGATGGTGTCGTCGAAGTCTGCGGAGGTGGTGATGGTGAAGTCTGCGTCTGAGAAGGTGAGTTGTCCGATGGAGCCTGATCCTGAGCCTTGGTGGATCATGTAGATGATTTCGGCTTGGGCGGTGTTGGCGTGGAGGGTGATGAGTGTGGCCAGGCCTAGGGCCAGTGGTGTCATTGTGGTGTGGTTCATATTTGAATGTTTCCCGGAACGGATGCGGTTTGAGCCTGGGTAGGACCAGGCTGGGGGGGTAATGGGACAGATTTGAGGGTCGATGGCGGTTTTTGGCCGTTATCGCCCCTGCTTGTGGAATCTACATCGTGATTGGGGGTTGGGCCAAGAAAAGGGGAAGTTTTATCGGTGGTGTTTTGCTTGAGATGGCGTGCCGAGGATGTTGATTTGGTTTGGGTGCAACGCGGGGTGGGGTTTGGTCGAATAACTCTTTACATGTTGATACAACGAAATTGGATTGGTTTATTGAGAGGTACAGTCGTTTGGGTGGCTTTGGCTGCTGTGTGCATGGGGATGGCGGCGCCTGATAGGGGCTCGGGACGGGAGACGGCGGGGCAGATGGAGGCGCGGGGGATTCGGGCGATGGAGGCGCAGGACTGGGAGCGGGCGGCGCGGGTGTTTGAGGAACTTGCCGAGCGTCGGCCTGGGAGTTATGTGGGTTTTTATAACCTGGCGAGCGTGTACAGCAGGCTGGGGGAGATGGACCTGGCGAGCGATGCGATCTCCAATGCTATTTTTAATGGGTTTACGGATCGGCGGCAGTTGATGCGTGATCCAGACCTGGTTGAGCTTCGGGAGACGGCGTTCTTTGGAACGCTGATGAAAGAGTGGAAAAGAATCGTCGATTCAAGACATTTGGCTGATTTAGAACGGATGAACGAGCTTGTCCATGCGCGGAAGATGGAGCATCGGACGCTTGATTCGTTGCGGCTTGAGATGGTGAGTGCCCATGACCCGATTTCGACAGATCAAGCGGTTGCGGAACTGGAACTGATCACCCGGTGGGCGGGGCGCGAGGTGTTTGTAGGGCTCGAACGGTCGATCGGAATGGGCGGAGGGAACGACTCGGCGTGGGTCATGGTGGGGCTGCCAAAGCAACGGGAATTTGGGAAATGGGCGAGGGAAACCTTTGGGAACTCGGTGAGCAGCGGGATTTCGAGTGTTGGGGGGGCCTATGAGCATCAGCAGAGGCGTTTGGTGGCTCAAGACCTTGGGGCGACGCTGAGGCATGAGTTTGTTCATGTGCTGCACTGGCGGGATATGTCAAGGCTTGGGCAGACCCATGCGCCTTGGATTCAGGAAGGGTTGGCATCGGTGGTGGAGGATTATGATGTGGTGGACAGGCGGTTGGTGCCTGTGGCGTCTTGGCGGACCAATATGGTGAAGCGGCTGGTGAAGGTGCGGAAACTGCCCAAGATCGGGGATCTGGCGGCGATGAGTTTGCCTGAGTTTACTGGGCGGAACCCGCTGGCGCGGTATGCCCAGGCGCGGACGATCCTGATGTGGCTGATCGAGCGGGGGCAGCTTGGGGAGTTCTATATGGCGTATCTGGATTCATATGATGAGGATCCGACGGGGATGATGGCGCTTGAAGGGGTGACGGGGATTGAGGGGAAGGAGCTTGATCGGGTGTATCAGGGGTGGGTGCGTGGGCTTGAGCGGGTGCCTGAGACGGGGGCGGATTTGAGTGCGACGCTTGGGATTTCGATTGAGAATGGGACGGGGGATGGGGTGGTGATCAAGAATTTGTCGGTGGAGGCACGGCGGCGGACTGGGCTCCGGCTTGGGATGGTGATTACGGCGATCAATGGAAGGGCGACGCGGGATTTGCATGAGTTGATCCGGGTGCTGGGGAGCTATGGGCCTGGGGATGTGGTGACGGTGCATTGGAGGCGAGGGACGATTCATGGGGAGAATGCGGTGAAGTTGCTGGGGCGGTGAAGAGGGCAATGGGCAATAGGGAGTGGGCAATGGGGAAGAAAGAGAGGGAAGAAGGGGGGAGGGAAGATGAAGAGAGAACAGAGAGCCCTCACCCCGGCCCTCTCCCATCAGACCCCCCAACATGGGAGTGGGAGGAAGAGTTGTTGATTCGGTGGGTTGTGGTTGTTGTGATTGCATG
>JAESRA010000062.1 GCA_016764895.1 Phycisphaerales bacterium
AACGGATTGACTCTTTGGCCGATGATGTGCGTGTGTTTGTGGATTTTGCGCACTCGGATGATTCGATCCGGAGTTGTCTTGGTGCGGTGCGTGGTGTCCTTCCAGAGGGGTCGGCGTTGTGGTGTGTGTTTGGATGCGGGGGGGACCGGGATCAGAGCAAGAGGCCTCGGATGGGGCGGGCGGCGTGCGACGGGGCGGACCGGGTGGTGCTGACGAGTGATAATCCTCGGAGCGAGAAACCCTCGCAGATCGTCGATGATGTGCTGGCGGGGCTTGATGAGTCGCAGCGGGCAAAGGTGGAGGTGCAGGTTGATCGTGCGATGGCGATTCGATTTGCCATCGAGCAGGCCTCGGCGGGGGATGTTCTTGTCATCGCTGGCAAGGGGCACGAGCCTGAGCAGATTATGACTGATCGTTGGGGGCGGCTCGTTGCCCATGAGTTTGATGATGCCAAGCATGCCAAGGACGCATTGAATACACGACGGGCACAGAATGAGGACAACGCATGAGCGGCATGGACTGGGACACCATCATTTCGGTGACGGGCGGATCGTGGGGCGTTGAGCCGGCGGTTGGTCAAATGCTTCCGGTCGGGGCTGCGATTGATACGCGTGAGTTGCATCGGGGGCAAATATTTGTTGCGTATGTCGGCGAGCAGGTCGATGGACATGAGTATCTAGAGCAAGCCAATGGGCTTGGGGCGGCGATGTGTGTTGTGACGGATTCATCGAAGATCCCCGATGGGTTTGATGTGCCGACCTTGGTTGTTGATGATTCGACCGATGCGCTGACGGCTCTGGCCAAGCACTGGGGCTCGTTGCTGGGCGGGATTATCATCGGAGTGACGGGGTCCAATGGCAAGACCACCACAACGCGGCTCATTCATGCGGTGTTGAGCCGTGCGGGTGAGAGTTGGGTGTCGTCTAAGAGTCATAACAATGCGATTGGCGTTCCGATGTCGATCCTCAATGCGCCGATTGAGGCGCGGTATGTGATTTTCGAGCTTGGGACATCGAGTCCGGGCGAGATTGCGGATCGCGCTGCGCTCGTTGAGCCGGATATTTCGGTGATTACTTCGATTGGGCGGGCGCATTTGGAGGAACTTGGTTCGATTGAGGGCGTGTGCGCTGAGAAGGCGAGTATATTGGGTGAGACTCAGACGCTTGGGATTGTGCCTGGGGGGATTGATGAACTCGATTATGCGATCGGGCTTGCTTCGGTTGGGTGTGAAATCGAGCGGGTCGCCGAGGATCGATTAGGCAATATTGAGATTGCAGATCAGAGCGTTTCGTTTGATCTTGATGGGTATAGATTTACTGCGCCGGTTCCGGGGGTTCATAATGCGTCCAATGCGGCGATGGCGGTGCTGGTGGGGCGGGCGTGCAACATGAGTGACGCGGACATCGCGGCGGGGCTGGCACAGTCCAAACTCCCAGAGATGCGGCTCGATCGTATCGAGATTCCGACCAAATCAGATTCGATTGTGATTTACAACGATGCGTACAACGCTAATCCGGATTCGACGCGGGCAGCACTGGCGTTCTTCGCGTCGATCCAGTCTGAGGCCAATAAAGTAATTATCCTGGGGGACATGCTCGAGTTGGGCATCGCTTCTGAGTCTGAACATCAATCAATGGTGGCTGATCTAGATATAGATGCTGGGCGGGTGGTGCTGGTCGGGCCGATGTATGCGCGTGCGGCGGGGCAGGGGGATGAGATTTGTCCCAAGACCGATGATCACGCGATGAGCGAACTTGGGCGGACGATCAAGCCTGGGGATTTGGTATTGCTCAAAGGCTCGCGGGGGATTGGTCTAGAGCGTCTGGTGTATATCCTCATTAACCGGCACACGCCATTTGCAAGATCGAGTGGCAGGCGGCCGGGCGAGGGTAATGCCGAATCATGATTTATGTTCTGCTCGATATTTTGCGAGGCTGGCTGAGCCACCACGGGTTGTACTCGTACTTTCGAGTGCTTGATGAGATTCAGTTTCGCACGCTTGCTGCTGCGGGGCTCTCGTTTGCGATTGTGTTGTTTTTTGGTAAGCGCGTGATCCGGATTCTCATGAGGCTTAAAATCGGCGATGCGGGGGAGACCGATGCGGTGCTGCTCCGCGAACACGCGGCGACCAAGGCCAATATCCCGACGATGGGTGGGGTTCTGATCTGCGGAGCAATCTTTATTTCGACATTCCTGCTCGCTGATATTCGGGTCAATGTGATTTATTTGGGGCTCTTTACGCTGGTGTGGATGGCGGTGGTGGGGGGCGCGGATGATTATCTCAAACTGACGGCATCGAGCCGGGGAACGGGACGGCAGGGGTTGTATTCGTGGGAGAAACTGGTCTTTCAACTTGGGATCGGTTTGATTGTTGGGTTCTTTGTGTATCGCTACGGGACGCAGGTTGAGGCGGGGCAAGCGGTTGATTCGATTTCACATGTATTGAACCTGCCGTTCCAGCGGACTTATGACCCGGATACGAAGTTCGCTGCCGATGGTTTGATTTATCTTGGGCTCCCGGCGTTTATGATTTTGTCGATGTTGGTGGTTGCGGGGCTGTCCAACGCGGTCAACATAACCGACGGGATGGACGGGCTGGCGGCGGGGATCAGCGGGGTGGTGACTTTCGCTCTGATTTTGCTGACTCTTGTGGCGGGGCAGCTTGGTTCTGCGCAGTACTTGTATGTGCCTTATGTTCCGATGGCCGATGAGTTGGCGGTGATGTCTGGTGCGATGTTTGGCGCGTGCTTGGGGTTCTTGTGGTGGAACTGCAAACCGGCACAGATTTTTATGGGCGATACGGGATCGCTTGCTCTTGGTGGATTGATCGGGTACATCGCGATCGTGATCCGACAAGAGTTCGTCGTCTTGCTCATGTGTGGCGTGTTTCTCTTTGAGATCCTTTCGGTCGTTTTGCAGGTTGGGTGGTTTAAGTTTACGCGGATCAAAACTGGAACAGGTCGGCGGATTTTTCGGATTTCGCCATACCATCACCATCTTCATATGGGCGGGTGGGCCGAGAATCAGGTGGTTGCGAGGTTGTGGTTGATTACGATCTTGCTGGCGGTTGTCGCGATGGCATCACTCAAGTTGCGATGATCTGGATTCAACAAGTAGGCGTGGTTGACGGAGGATGACATGGTCTTGGATCGGGCCATTGACGCCCGGCTCAACACGGATTGAAAGCACCGTCGCGCCTCTAGGTAGATCAACGAGCACGATGGCGGTGCTTTGGGCGGCGTTGAGATGGATGTTCTGGATCACAATCATTTGCGAGCGAGTTGGCCCGGCTTCGATAATCAGCGTGCAGTCCGACCATGGTCCAACGACAAGTTCTGCGGTGCAGGCGAACCGTGTTGTGCTTGGGGGGAGTTTGTATTCGATGCGCACTGGGGCGTGGAGGTCCAGGTCGATTAGGCCTGAGTTTGGAATCGGTGTTGTTGTGTCGTTTTGGGTGGGGG
>JAESRA010000063.1 GCA_016764895.1 Phycisphaerales bacterium
ACCAGCGGCAACAATCAACCCCATCAGAGTCGCCGTCCCATATATACTCGATTGTTCATACCATCGCTTTGATCCGTTCGCTGGCAAATCGGCTTGACCCGCAGACTGTTCCGCCCGCTGGATCGCAATGGCCGCAAAAGATGGATCAGCACCTTGGACTCCTGAAAGTTCCAGCGCCGAACGGTACCGGCTCTTGGTATGGGCCAACTCATCAAGCCGCCCAGCCGCGACCATCACGCCCGGCCGCTTCGACCACGCCGCAAGACCAGTCCCAATAACCACCAGAATCAGAACCCCAACCGGCACGCCCCACCACCATTGAACACCCATCCACCAACGCATCGAAATCACAATCAGCAACCCGACGCCCATCGCATACGGCAACGCCCCCACAAGCATCCCCCCCCACGCCCGCAACCACATCAACCGCGCAACCCGCCCCGCAAGGGCGGTGGTCTTTGGGAGTTTTGGATCGCTGGATCTGGCCATACCTGATTCTACAAACAACGACCGCCCAAAGTTCGACCTATCGCCCCCCAACCCCCCAAAGTTCAAACAACATCCCCCAATGATTGACCTATTGTGGTCTATGGATCACTTTCAACGCACAATGTCGCGCCTCCTGGCCCACGAAACGCTCGGCCGGGCGACCAGCCACGGGTTATTCACCGATATTCTTGAAGGCCGGCTCGATACCTCCCAAATCGGCGCGGTCCTTGCGCTCCTGGCGATGCACGATTCCACCAGTGACGAACTCACCGGGGCCGCCCAAGCGATGCGGGAACAAGTGACACGCGTTGAGTACGCCCAATCCCCCAACTCCATCCTCATCGACACCTGCGGCACCGGTGGTGCCCCAAAAACCTTCAATGTCTCGACGGCCGCCGCGATTATCCTCGCCGGAGTCACACCACCGGCAACTTCAGGCATCAGCCGCATCCAAGTCGCCAAGCACGGCAACCGATCACGCACCGGCCGCGGCTCGGCAGAAGTCCTGATGGCCCTTGGCGTCAATGTCGATGCGTCTGTTGAAACCCAAACCAAGTGCCTCGATGATGCGGGCGTGTGCTTCTGCTTTGCCGTCAATCACCACCCCGCCATCAAACACGCGATGCCAACCCGCAAAGCCCTCGGCGTGCCGACGATCTTCAACGCCATCGGCCCGCTGACCAACCCCGCCGGCGCGGATTACCAACTCATCGGCGTGTACAAAGACGAACTCGTCGTCCCCATGGCCCAAACGCTCCTCAACCTCGGAATCAAACGCGCCATGGTCGTCCATTCCACCGACGGGCTCGACGAACTCTCGACCACCGCCCCGACCCGCGTGGTTCATGCCGTCGATGGGCAACTGGCCGAGGAGATCGTTGACGCGACCGATCTGGGACTTGAGCGCGTAACTGTTGATCAAGTCCGAGCAAACGATGTTGAACACAGCGCTCAGATTATTCAATCCATCGTGGACAATAAAAAATCCGCATTTGCGGATATGGCGTTGCTCACGGTCGCCGGCGGCTTGATTGTCGCGGGGGTCTGCGACGGGTTTGAAGATGGTCTTGAACTTGGCCGCGAGGCGCTGTCGTCGGGCAAAGCAAAGCAAGCACTCGATGCGCTCGTCGCCATCTCCAACGGCTAGGCCGTGCCTGACGGCTCATATATCCTTGGTAGAACGGGCTTCCAGCCCGTTTTCTTGTGTCTCGCTCGAAAAAAAGAAACGGGCTGGAAGCCCGTTCTACCGGAAGTAATGGAGTCATCAGACACGGGCGAGATCAATCAGCGATGGCCGCGAATCCGTTCTTGTGCAGCAGTTCGAGCAGGTTCACAACCGTCCGTTCATTCATCGGTTGGGCCGTGTGGAAGCTTTGAGCAACCAAGATCACCGTTGGCTCGCTGGTCTCAGGATCAGTCGTCAGCAGCATCACCGCGTCGGCGGTATTCTCGTTCACCCATTCCCGCGTGCGGATGATGAGTGTGTCCGAATCGCTCGGCACCGCGCCGATCGTGTTGCGGTAATCGGCGAGTGTATCGATCCCGGCATCGCCTGAAAAATCGCCCAATGTGTGCATCCCATGATCGTTGAGCACGCTGAGAGCATTGGCAATGTCGTTTCCCAGAACGGTATCAAGCGAGCCGGAGATGTTTGAGACGAGCAGCACATCGGCGCTGACCATCGGGAGGTCTTCGGTATTGTGCACAACAAGCGTGTCATGATCCCGCGGGAACATCGGAGGCATCGGTGTGTTTGGTGTACCAACTATAGATTCGGTGATGAGTAACGCACCAATAATCCCAACGGCTCCCAGCAGCATCGCCAGCCCCAACAGCCCAGCAAAAACAACACCAGCCCCCGGCGTATTCTTGTAGCCGCCCTTGCGGCCTCGCACTGAACCACGCCGAGCCGAGGCGCGGTGACGCATCGACTGAGCCCGCCCGCGAGCATCACGGACCTGATCCTTGGCAGACTTCCGCCCCTCAACAGGTGTCAGCCGATCACGATTCTCGCCGTCGCCCGCAGCAACAAATCCAACCTTGCCCTTAGATTTCTTCTGAGACGAAACCTCCCCGCTGACAGTGTATTTCCCAGACCACCAACCAACCAAATTCACCCTCGGACGACCAACCCGCCGCCCAGGACCGGCCTCTTCTGGATTCGCTGCAAGTGGCACCGGCGAACCCACAGCATCGCTCGGAGCAGCCCCGTAAATCGGCATGGGCTCAGGGATCGGTTCGGGCTCGACATTGTCACCGAGCTTCACACTCGGAAGATCAATCGGCTTGACCGCAAACGGATCGGAGGCCAGCATCACCACACGCAAATCCGCAAGCATCGCCGCGGCACTCGGATAGCGACGGTCATATTCTGCCATCGAACGACGCACGATCCAGCGGAGCGCATCGGGGCACCGCTTGGTGATCTGCGAGAGCCCGGAGTGAGCCGGGAACGAGTTCTCGACCATCGAATACAACACCGCACCGGCGGCGTACACATCAAACTTCGACCCATCAATCTGATGAACCTTCACGCCACGAAGGGCTTGCCTCACAAGCTCAGGATCGCGGAAGTACTCTGTACCATGGGTCGTCAGGGTCATCGCCGAACGCAGCGGCGTGACAAGGCCAAAGTCCACCAAGTGGGCTTTGGCGTCGCCGTGCTTGCCGTCGATGATGATGTTGTCGGGTTTGACATCTTTGTGCCAGAGTCCTGATCGGTGGTAGGTATCGAGAATGGTCAGCAGATCATCGGCGTACCCGATCGTATATTTGAGTTGTGCATCATCGAGCCCTTCGCGCGGAGACAGCGAGTGCATCCGCTGGGTGACGGCCGAGAGCGACTCACCAGGCACATACCGCATAACATAAAAGAACCGCTCGGCCGTCAGCTCATGCTCAAGCACCAGCCCCAGTTTCCGAGCCGCATCAAGCGCACGCGATTCCCGCACGATCTGAGGCATCGAAGACCCATCATGCAGCGAGAACACCTTAATCACCACCTGATCAACATCCATCCCCCGCTTGGTAAACACGGCCTGCTCGATCTCGTTTGGATCAGCGATATACAACTTGCCCCCAGAACCGCCACCCTTAAGCGAGCCGACGATGGTGTAGCCGTCAAAGATGCCAACACGCTTTTTGTTTGGCTTGTCGCTCGTTGGAGCCGCGGCCATCGCCTCGGGAACGCGCTGCTCAACCCCTTCGAGCGCCTTTGAGAGCCCAAAGAGCCGAGCGGGATTCCCGATAAAGAGCCGGTACACACAACGGATCGCCGAGTGGCATTCGAGCGAAAACGCCTTGGCGAGATGCTTAGAGCGCGACCATCGCCCAACGACAATCGCAAGAACCGTCAACGGTGCGAATAAAAGAGCCGCCAAAATCGAACCCACAAGACGGAGCGAATCGGCGACAGTCGAGCCAATAAAGGCAAAGATCGTGGAGAACACCACACCGATGATGTAGAAAACCCCTTTGAGTCCTTTGAGTGTCAGCCCGAAGATCGTGCTGAACAAAAAGACCACCGCCGCGAGCACAAAAGCCCCGGCCAGGATGGCAAGAATGACCATAAGGATTGTTGCGATAGGTGTCATTAACTTGCCTCGTTCTCTCAGACGCTAGAGCATCGATTGCTCGTCAATCGCCCGAAGCTCCATCTGCCGGTGATAGATGTCCCCGATCGCCTCGTCAAACGAAACATCAGTAGACTTGTCGGCGGGTCCGGCCTGCCCGTCCTCTTCACTGTTGGGATTCAGCAACAACCCATTTCGGGAGGCCTCATCAAGTTCCTCATCGGTAAACGAATAAATCGAGATCACCTCCTGCAACCGCCTGCGCAACATATCACGGACCTTGCTCAATCGCCTCGAAACCGTAGGCTCAGACACCCCCACCGCCTCGGCAACATCCTTCCCAGATTGCCCATCGAGCACCCGCATCCGGTAGATCGAAAAGTCCATGAAATCACATTCCGATTCCACCTTCCGAATCGCCGCCTCGACTTTTGCGCGAAACACCGATGCTTCGTATTCTTCATCGACCCCCATAGACGCATCGGCGATCATCCAGCGTTCGTCAAACTCCGCGTTGGCCTTGCCCGCCCCGCGTTTGAGCGCCATCCGACGGTCGATCTCATCACCCAACACATGCTTGGCAATCGCCAGCAACCAGGTCGAGAATCGAGCGCCGCGTGCGGGGTCATACCTCTCTATAGATTTGGACAAGGCCGCGAGTGTTTCCTGCGACAGATCGCGCGCCGTCTCGACCCCGATGCGTCCCTTGCCCCATCGCGTGAGTTGAATACGGATCACAGGCCCAAAGGTTTCCCAAAGTTCAAACCACGCGGCCTCGTCGTTGTCACGGAGCCGGGCGATAAAGCTGGTTGTCATATTCGTAAGCATGAGACCCTTTCGGTGCTGGGAATCCCTTATTGGGCATATACAACCACGGGTTTCATCCCGAGTTGGCCTGTAGAAGCATACCCGGACGGGGTAGACATGCGTTGCACTGGGTCCTGCCAAACGGCTCAGAATCTCTTCTCTGGGTGCCCCGTCGGAGCCGTCTTCGGCTCCTTCGGGTCTTCGAGCAACAGATAAAGCTGGTTTCTCAAGACCCGAAGGAGGATAAGAATCCTCCGACGGGGCACCCATCAGAGTCGGCAGACGCGATCTGGGTCTATTTGAACCCCGATTGAGGGCCAACAAAGCCAATTTTACACAATTTCTTTCCCAACATGAAATCCAACCAAACCAAATCCCACAGAGTGTGTGTCGGGACATCAACCGGCAAACACGAACTTACCGGCTCACCAACGAGCCAAACACCACACACGCCGGAATAGTCCGGCACGAGTATTGAGGAGACTGCCATGGGAAGCTGCTTTGGAAAAACAATCGTGCGAGGCGTCGTAATCACCGCCCTAGCAGGCGGCGTATTGGTCGCAGTAGCAGGCCCACAACGAGTCGGCTACATGATCCATCAAACAAAAGCCAATGTCATCGGAGCCATCGATTCCAACATCGAAGACCCCATCATGCTCCGGGCTCAAATCAAAAATCTAGAAGCCCAGTACCCACAGAAAATCGCAGAAGTACGCTCTGATCTCACCGAGGTCCAAACACAAATCAGCCAGCTCGACCGCGAGTTGCAAGTCGCCGTCAAGGTTGTTGCCCTGGCAGCATCGGACCTCCAAACCGTCTCAGGCCAGCTTACCCAGGCCCGCTACACCCAAGAAGCCAACCCCGGCGCCATCGTCCGTGTGTCCTTTAATAACAAAGCCGTCGATATCGACGACGCCTACGCCAAGCGGAACCAGATCCAGCAAACCCGCGACATGTACGCCGCCCGCGCAACGGATCTCCAAACCGACCTGGGCTACCTCAATGATCAAGAACTCCAACTCGCCGAACTCCTCAATCGCCTCGAATCCGAACGATCAGAGTTCCAAGCCAAGCTCTTCCAACTCGATGCCCAGATCGACACAATCGCCCGCAACGAACGCCTGATCGACATGATGGAAGACCGTCAAGACACCATCAACGCCCATTCGACCTTCCAAGCCAACTCGCTCGACCAACTCAATGGCCGTCTTTCAAGCATCCGCACCGAACAGCGTGCCCGCCTCGAAGCGATCGCTGGACGCGATGCTGACAAGAACTATGTTGACGAAGCCGAGTTCCTGATCGACCAAGAAGGGCTCGTTCAAGAGTTCGACAACGACATGACCCTCGGAACACCGAATCAAGTCCGCGGATTCAACATCAACCCACAGATCATCGAAATCACCCCTGATACACCGAAAACGACCAGCCCGCTTGCAAGCAACTGAGCCTTTGATTCCTCATAGAATGGATCGTGATCCATCACAATCCACACCACGCACACCGCCCGTCGGATTCCGGTCCGACGGGCGGCATGCTATTTTTGCGCCTTGCGTTGCCACCATCCATCCACAAGAGTTCCCCCAATCGGCCTTCAGGTGGCGTTCTGGACCAACTTCCGGTATGCTCTGTGCATAAGATGATAAACCCCTCATCCCGCATCAACGCTGGGATGATTAACGCATGGAGATCTACCCCTCGTGTGGTATGAACGATTTTTAGGGCCGCTAGGCGTCGATATGGGCATTGACCTAGGAACCTGCAACACACTCGTTGCAGTCCGCGGCCAGGGTATCGTTCTCAACGAACCCTCCGTCGTTGCCGTCAAAAAAGGCACCAATCAAGTCCTCAAAAACGGCCAAGCAGTCGGGTGGGTCGCCAAAGAAATGCTCGGCAAAACCCCCGGCTCCATCACAGCAGTCCGCCCGCTCAAAGACGGTGTAATCTCCGACTTCGAAATCACCGAAGCAATGCTCAACTACTTCATCACCAAAGTGACGGGCCGAGTCCGAATGCTTGGGCCGCGCGTCGTCATCTCAATCCCATCAGGCATCACCGCTGTTGAAAAACGAGCCGTATTCGATTCCGCCGAACACGCCGGTGCCCGCAAGACCTACTTACTCGAAGAACCCATCGCCGCCGCCATCGGTGCCGGGCTCCCCTTCGCCGAAGCCACCGCATCGATGATCGTCGACATCGGAGGCGGCACCACCGAAGTCGCCATCATGTCGCTGGCAGACATCGCCAACTGCGAATCCATCCGCGTCGCAGGCGACGATATGGACGAATCAATCATCTCCTATATGAAGCGGAACCATTCGCTGATGATCGGTGAACAAACCGCAGAGCGGGTCAAGATTCAGATCGGATCAGCCGCCCCAATCGGTGAAGAAACCGAAATGGAGGTCCGAGGCCGCGACATGGTCTCCGGGCTCCCACGAAAAACCAAAATCACCTCCGAAGAAATCCGCGAAGCCCTCTCAGAACCCGTCTTCAACATCATCGAAGCCGTCACCCGGACCCTTGAAAAAGCAGAGCCCGAACTGGCCGCCGACCTGGTCGACAACGGAATCACCCTCGCCGGCGGCGGTGCCCTCCTCACCGGGCTCCCGGTCCAGATCACCAAAGCCACCGGGCTCGATGTCCGCTTGGCCGAGGACCCCCTAACCTGCGTCGCTCGTGGAACCGCAATTTATCTGGAAAACATCGATGTCTGGAAAGACACGCTCGAAAACAACTCGGACATTTGATCCGCCACTGACTCCCACGCAGCACCGCCAAATCGTGTAGACTGCAAAGAGTCGTCGTCTGTCTTTGATGAGGAGTTCTGTCATGCATCATCAACCCGCGTTTGTTCGTTGGTCGATGCCAATGTGTGTGACTGCAATGATCATCCTCTGCATGCTGCCCTCAGCATGGCTCGATTGGACCAACTGGTTCGGCGCCCAGGCCCGTGTCGTTGTCTCGCCCATTTCCCACCCAATGACCATGGCCAAGAACCTCGTCATCCCCCAGTCCGTCGGCAACCCAAACGCCACCCAACGCGAGCAGTCACTCAAATCCGAACTCGACCGCTACCGCACCCTCCTCTACCGAGAACAACAAGAAAACACGCAACTCTCCTCACTGGTCGAACAACTCTCCTCGGGCGCAGCCGTCACCCCGGACATCGCCGTCACCCAAATCCCGCGCCCCGTCACCGGGCTCTCACGCGAGTTTCTCATCGTCCGCTCCGGCGGCCATGAACGCATCAGCCGATCAACCGTCGTTGTCGTCAACGCCGTCCAACTCTGTGGCCGAGTCGCCGAAGCTGACAGCCGCACCGCCCTGGTCCTCCCCATCACCGCCAAAGCCGCCCAGCCATTGCTCGGCAATGTCATGCTCGACAACACAGGCACCCAAACCGCCCGCTGCATGCTGTCGCCCATCGGCAAAGGGCTCCTCCAAGGCGATGTGACGATGCCCGTCGCCGACGGCACCGGGATCCCCGCCGCCACTATCCAGGTCGGCATGGAGGTCCGCCTCCTCGACAACCAATGGCCACGCCACGCACAAATGCTGCTCATCGGATACATCGAAAGCATCGCCCCCTCACCAAACCAACCACTCCGCCAACGCATCACCGTCCGCCCCAGCGTCGATCTCCGCAGCGTCCCGGAAGTCTTCTTCCGAGTGCCTGACTTGAAGGGAGGCACGCCATGAACTGGTTCGTCCTTATCTTCGTCGCATGGATCGGCTTCGGATTCGAAACCGCCCTCCTCCCCGTCTTTGACGCCGGCGCCAGCGGCGTCCATCCCAGCGTCGTCCTCCCGCTCCTCGTCTTTGTCGCCCTCTACGCGCCCAGAAAACACGCCCTCTGGTGCGCCATCATCCTCGGCATCTCGATGGACCTCCTCACCCCCATCAACCACCACAACGGCGGCCCCGTCACCCTCATCGGACCATACGCCCTGGGCTACCTCCTCGCCGCCCAGTTCATCCTCTCCGTCCGAGGCATGGTCACTCGACGCAACCCGCTGACCATCGCTTTCCTCTCGGTCTTGGCATCCTTGATCGCTGAAATCTTGGTCGTCTCGATCATCACCATCAGAGCCCTCGCAGGCGACAACATCGCCTGGGATGCCCGCGACGCGCTGATAGACCACACCCTCTCCTCGCTCTACACCGGAGCCGGGGCACTCTTGCTCTCCTTCATATTCTTCGCCCTGACCCCCGCCTTCGGCTTCCACACCGCCATCGCCACCCGCTTTGCCCGCCACATCAAATAGAACCTTTCTATCAACTCTATCAACGATCGCCTACAATTTAACCACATGACCAAAGCACGCAAATCCATCCTATTCAACGACGCCAAAGGCACCCTCTCACCCCTCAACGACCTCCGCCCAGCCCACGCCATCCGCACCGGCGCGATGACCACCGCCGAGCGACTCACCCACGCCTTCAATCTTGAGCCCGTCGGGATCGTCGTCCCCAACGCCATCAAAGAACTCGCCGCCGAACATTCCGGCGTCCCCGTCAATGAACCACCCGCTGGCACCGACGACGATATCCTCATGATCAACGGCCGCTGCCCGCTCCCGGTCCAAGCAATCGCGGATCTCAAAATCGGAGAAGTTCTGATCGAAAAATCGTCCAGCGACATGGTCGCCGTCTATCTCACCTCTAAAAATGTCGCCAAACTCCTCTCCGGCGGAAACCCCGAAATGAAAACAATCGAGATCGACGACACCGTTCTCATGCGGAACCCCTGGGACTGGAAAATCTTCCGCGACCGCTGCCTGAGCTACGACCTCCAAGCCCTCGCTGTAGAAATGAAAAAAGTCGAAGAGCCACCCACCGGAGTCATGATCCTCGGAGAACACGGCGTCGCCATCCACCCAGACGCCGAAGTCATGCCCGGAGTCATCCTCAACTCTCAACTCGGCCCCATCGTCATCGAAGAAAACGCAACCATCCGCCCCGGCAGCATCATCACAGGCCCCGCCTACATCGGCCCAGGATCAACCGTCCTGGAACAAGCCAACATCAAACCCAATACCGCCATCGGCCCCGTCTGCAAAGTCGCCGGCGAAATCGGCGGGACCATCTTCCAAGGCTACGCCAACAAAGCACACGCCGGTCATCTGGGCGATAGCTGGATCGGCGAGTGGTCCAATCTCGGCGCGGGCACCACCAACTCCAATCTCCTCAACACCTACGCCGAGATCAACGCGCGGGCCACCAAAGATTCCAAGATGCAAAAGACAGGCCAAACCTTCCTTGGTGTGACGATGGGCGACCACTCCAAAACCGCCATCGGCACCCGAATCATGACCGGCGCCATCGTCGGCACCGGCACCATGTTCGCCGCCTCGACCCCCATGGCCGGCACCATCGACGCCTTCGCCTGGATCACCGACGCCGGCGAAAAATCCTTCCGCCTCGGCAAGTTCGTTGATATTTCCATGTCCGTCATGGGCCGAAGAGGCATCACCCAATCCCAAGCGTACTCGCGGCGATTGACCATCCTCCACGAACAAGTCACCGGCGTGAACTCAGGATTGAACTGGCCGGGGAAACCTATGGAGCATCTTGCGGCGAAAGGTGATTGATCGTGCAGTTCTGGATTAGTGTCATTTTGATTTCGATTGGACTGATCTTCATTCTCATAGAATGGATCTTTGGCTTCGCTACCAGACACAAAGATGAAGGTTTCTCATTTACACCATTTGTGTATGGACTCATGCTGTTTGTGGGCGTACTGCTTCTTCCCATCGAGTTGCCGATTCCCAGGCTACTTGCTGCATTTCTCGCAATGTGCCTCGATGCCACGATCTCAGTCATGTTTCCCACATTGATCATCATTTTAATTCGCGACAAAATACGCGACCGGAAATAGTCGGGTGCCACTACTCGCCGTCTTCGGCGCAGTAGTGTCTTCTGTTATTCAAACGAGATTGGTGCTCCCAAGACACTGCTGCGCATAAGAATGCGAGCAGTGACACCCTCATTCGGACAATACCCCCCTATCCTCCGTCTGTGAAAACACTCTACCTCATCGATGGCTTCGCCCAGTTCTTCCGCGCTTACCACGCGATTCGCACGCCCATGTCCTCGCCCGTCACCGGCGAACCCACCAACATGACCTACGGCTTCGTCGGCATGCTCCTCAAACTCCTCCGCAACGACGGCAAACACCTCGACAACGACGGCAAAGTCAGCTACCTCGCCGTCGCACTCGATGTCGGAGGCGACCAAGGCACCTTCCGCACGCAAATGTACCCGGCCTACAAAGCCAACCGCGACGCGCCGCCTGAGGATCTGATGCCGCAGGTGGAGCGGGCTCTTGCGCTGCTCAAAGAGATCGGCGTGCCCGTGATCGGGTGCGAAGGTTTCGAGGCCGACGATGTGCTGGCGACCATCGCGACCGATTTTTCAAGCAAGCATCCCGATGTCCGAGTCCGCATCATCAGCAAAGACAAAGACCTCAAACAGTTGTTGGGTGAAGGCGCACCGCCGACCGAGATGTACGATCTGCACAAAGACGAACTCATCACCGCGACCACCCTCATGGACGATCTCGGCATCCGTCCAGACCAGATGATCGACCTGCTCACCCTCATGGGCGACACCGCCGACAACATCCCCGGCGTGATGGGCATCGGGATCAAGACCGCCGCCAAGTTGCTCGTTGAGTTTGGCGATCTTCCGTCGGTTCTCGCCGCCGCCGATGACGGCACCATCAAAGGCAAACGCCGCGAGAACTTGATTGCGAGCAAGGAACTTTTGCCCCTGAGCAAAGACCTTGTCACGCTTCGGCATGATGTGCCGATTGAACTTGATCTTGATGAAGCGGCCGTCGAGAAGATCGAGCTCGACAAACTCATCCCCATCTGCAAAGAACTCGGCTTCAACCGTTATCAAGACGACATCAAAAAGATGATCGGCCTCGATACTCCCGCCGAAACCCCTAAGAAAGAAGTCGCTGCTGGATTTGGATCGTTGTTCGATCAAGTTTCAACCGACTCACCTATCCATACCGGCCACTACACCACCGTCCAAACCAAGTCCGACCTCGACGCGATGCTCAAGGAGATCAACGGCGCCAAGTTGCTGGCCGTCGATACGGAAACGACCAACATCCGCCCCATGCTCGCCAAACTTGCGGGTGTTTCGATCTCGCACAAAACGGGTACCGGCTACTACATTCCGTGTCTTGCACCCGATGACGACGAACACCTCGATACTGAAACGGTCGTCGCCGCGCTCAAACCGATCCTCGAAAACGAATCCATCGCCAAGGTCGGCCACAACCTCAAATACGACCTGACCGTGTTGCACAACGCCGGCATTGATTTGCGTGGCCATCTTCCAACAACAAACCACCCAACCGCAGGCGACACCATGATCGCCAGTTTCATCATCGACTCGTCGCGTTCAAGTCATTCGATGGACAACCTCGCCCTCGCACTCCTCGAACGCACCAACATCTCCATCAAAGACCTCATCGGCAAGGGCAAGAACCAACGAACATTCGACAAGGTACCGCTCGCCCAAGCCGGGCCATACGCCGCCGAAGATGCGGATGTCACCTTCCAACTCAACGAGATTCTCAGTACACAACTCGTCGCCGAACCCTCCCTCACCAAACTCTACCAAGACATCGAAATGCCCTTGGTCGATGTCCTGGCCACCCTCGAACGCAACGGCGTCATCGTCGACCGCGATGAACTCGGCAAACAAGAAGCCCGCCTCCAAAAACGCATCGACGAACTCATCGAAGAAATCAACACCGAATCCAAAGCCGCGATCGGGCGAACCTTCGATCTCAACAGCCCCAAACAACTCTCCGCAGCCCTCTTCAACAAACCCGACTGTGAATCCGGCGACGAACCCGAAGGCCTCGGCATCAAACCCGTCAAAAAAACCAAAACAGGTTTTTCTACAGACGCCGAAGTCCTCGACAAACTCGCCCTCGACCCCGACATCGAAACACCCATCCCAACATTGATCCTCGAATATCGCCAGCTCACCAAACTCGTTTCAACCTACCTCAAAGCATTGGCCGAGGACATCAACCCAAGCACCAAACGCATCCACGCGAGCTTCCACCAGACCGGCACTTCGACTGGCCGGCTCAGTTCCTCCGATCCCAACCTCCAAAACATCCCTATCCGAAGCGACATCGGACGCGAAATCCGCAAGGCCTTCATCGCCCCTAAAAACCACCAACTCATCACCGCCGACTACTCCCAGATTGAACTCCGCATCTTGGCGCATTTGTCCCAAGACCCCGCCCTCATCGCCGCCTTCGAAGCCGGCGAAGACATCCACCAAGCCGTCGCCGCCCAGATCAACAATGTCCCGCTCGATCAAGTCACCAAAGAACAACGCTCAGGCGCAAAGATGGTCAACTTCGGAATCGTCTACGGCGTCACCCCCTACGGACTCGCCCGCCGCCTCAAAATCTCAAACACCCAAGCCGCCACCATCATCGACGACTACAAAACAAAATTCGCCAACATCACCAGCTTCCTCAACGAATGCGTCAGCTTCGCCCAGACCCATGGCTATGTCGAAACCATGATGGGCCGCCGCAGGCCAATCAACAACATCGAAGAACGCAACCCCCAACGCCGCGCCTTGGCTGAGCGCGTCGCGATCAACTCGGTCGTCCAAGGCTCGGCCGCCGATCTCATCAAGATCGCCATGATCGACCTGCACAACGACATCACCACCGCCAAAGCCGGCTCGCCGCTCAACGGCACAAAGATGATCCTCCAAATCCACGACGAACTCGTCTTTGAAACCCCAGACGACAAGGTAGAGGCCGCATTGCCCTTGATCATCGCCCGCATGGAAGGCGCGATGAACCTCAAAGTGCCCTTGAAAGTCGACGCCCAAGTCTCCAAAGACTGGTTCGGCGGCAAATAAACCAAAGATACAGGGTGCCACTGCTTGACCGTCTTCGGCAAGCAGTGTCTTCAGAATACAAACATACTCGGCACCACCAAGACACACCTTGCCCAAGACGGTCAAGGCGTGGCACCCAGTCATATTTTTCAATCGAAACCTGACCGAATCGGGTACACTACCCTTATGCCCCAATCAACCAACCAATCCTGGACCACCCGAGGCCTGCTCGCATGGATGAACAGTGCGTTCGAAAAGAACGACCTCGATTCCCCACGCCGTATGGCCGAGATGCTCATGGCCCATGTACTCGGCGTTGAACGACTCAAACTCTACATGGACCAAGACCGCCCCGCCTCACCACTTGAACGCGACCAACTCCGAGGCCTCGTCAAACGAGCCCTCGACCATGAACCCATCCAATACCTCGTCGGCGAAGAATCATTCTTTACGATGCGGTTCAAGGTTGATCCGCGCGTCCTCATCCCCAGACCATCAACCCAAACCATCGTCGAAGAAGTCCTCCAACACGCCCGCAAAAATCCCGACGACAACACGCTCCGAGATTCCGACGCTGGCCGAGGCATCATGATCGCCGACATTTGTACCGGCAGCGGCTGCATTGCCGCGGCCCTCGCCAAACACCTGCCGGGAGCCCGCATCGTTGCAACCGACATCTCCCAAGACGCCCTCGATTGTGCCAAAGAAAACATCGAACTCCATGACCTAAGCGACCGCGTAGAACTCATCCAAGGCAACCTCCTCGAACCCATCGAATCCCACCCCGTCGCCGGAAGCGCAGGATCTTTGCGATACCTCGTCTCCAACCCACCCTACATCCCCGACTCCGAGTGGGACAGCGTCGAACCCAATGTCAAAGACCACGAACCCACGATGGCTCTGCGCGCACAAGACAACGGCATGGAGTTCGTCACCCCCCTCATCAAGCGCGCCCCAACCCTTCTTTCCTCAGGCGGATTACTCCTCATCGAACTCGCATCAATCCGCGCCCCCCAAGCACTCAAACTCGCACAAGCACACCCAAACCTCACCCAAGCACACATCGCCAAAGACTCCGATGGCCTCGACCGAGTCCTCATCGCCACCAAAATTTAATCTTTACGACTCATCCGGCACAAACGCCTCACGCACCTGCGTCATCAAAAGCTCAATCTCAAAAGGCTTAAACAACACACTCTTGAGCCCCTCCTGAGATGCCCGCACAATCGAGTGATGCGGGTCATACCCAAAGCCGGTCATCAAAATCACCTGAGTCTCAGGATGACAACGCCGAACAGCACTAAACACCTCATACCCATTGCGATCCGGCATCTGAATATCAGACACCACCAAATCAAACGGCTCGGTCCCATGCAGTTTGATCTCTTCCAAAATCTCAATAGCACGAGCACCATCATTAACAACCGTCGTCTCGCATCCCCGATGACTCAGCACATCCCCAATAATCTTCCGAATCTTCGGATTATCATCAACAACCAGCACCCGCTTGCCCACCAGCACCGGGTCCTTCTCCCGCTGATTCAACGCATCATCAACACCCAAAAGATTCTGAGGCCCCTCAGAAACACACCGAACACGATCCTTGATCGAAGACACATCACTCAATATCCGATCAATATGCCGGCTCGTTTCGGGGTCCGATGTCTTCTGATGCTCTCTGAGCCAATCGACCTCAAGGATGATGTCATCGAGCGGCGCGTTGATCTCACCCTCAAACCGACCCGACACCGTCTGGTTCGTCGCCGTCCGCTCGGTGACGAGCAACTGCAACATATGCAGCGCCATCGCAATGTAGCGACCAAATATCTCCGCAAACTGCCGGTCCTGATCGTCAAAGGCCCCAGGCTGTTGCGACTCGATATCCATAATCCCAATAATCTTGTCCGCCACCATCAAAGGCACCGTCAAACTCGACCTGGCCCCCGTCAACCCCGGCAAAAACATATCGTCGGTCAGCGTGTCATAACAAATATAGCTTTCGCCCGTCGTCGCCACCCGTCCAGAAATCCCCGAACCCTCGGCCTCAAGATACAAATCCAAATCCTGAATCTCTACAGGCAACCCCGACTGCATCACCATCTGGAGTTTATTCGTTTTCTGATCAGCTAGAAAAATCGCAAAGTGATCCGAACGCAAAAGCTCATGTGAATATTTGATCACGCGTTTCTCGAGTAGCTGCAAACGCTCAAGCGCGTTCATCTCGCGGATCTGTTCAACATCAAGCCGCACAAGCTCAAAGCCCGCTCGGTCGATCGCGTCCATTTTTTGTTTGGTTCGCTGGGCAATAGTCACATCCCGCACGATCGCAGCGACACGCCCCGTATGAATCTCATCCCCCTGAACCCTCGCAATCCCTGTGATATAGACATCAAAATATCGTAAACATTCATCCGTCTCAACCCGATGCTTGGTGACCATCGCCCCACTACCGTGACCCGTATCGTGCATCGAACCGGGAATCGCGTCGGCCGCCTGCACGCACAACGCGTTAACCTGGCTCTGTATTGATTCATCGAGCTGCTCAAAGTATTCGTTGGACCAGAGTACTTCACCCTCAGGGTTCACAATACACACGCCCTCACCAAGCGCCTTGAGCACCGCAGCGACACTCGACTCATCGGGCTGAACCACGATCTCATAACGATCCCCCAGCGTCTCTTTGAGCTGAGCCGTCTCCTCTGGGGAGGCGCCAACGATCACGAGTTTGGGTTGTGTCTTCACCATCGAGATTTGCATTACTTTAAGCCGGAAAGGCGAACGCCCCTTTTGGAAACACCTGCTCTAAACTGTATTCGCATGCCCGGACCCAACGGGTCCAACAACATTCAACCTTCTTTGCTCAACCTTTACTCAGCCTTCTTTCACAAGACTATCACGCTAGTATCGGCATTGAACCCTAGGGAGCCCTTAGAACTCTATGATTTTGGTCCGAGAAATTTCGAAATCCTTCGGCACCCTCAAGGCCGTCACCAGGGTCTCCTTTGAACTCGGGGACAACCAGGTCATCGGGCTCCTAGGCCCCAACGGAGCCGGAAAAAGCACCACTATTCGCATGATGACGGGGTTTTTGGCCCCAGATTCAGGTTCCATCACCATCATGGGCTACGACATCGCCAAGCAACCATCCATGGCCAAGTCCCAAATCGGCTACCTCCCAGAGCAAGCCCCCATCTACCCAGAAATGTCCGTCAAAGGCTACCTCAAGCACCGAGCCAAACTCTTCGGCGTCGAAACCAAAGCCATCAAAACCGCCGTAGAACGAGCCATGGACCTGTGCCACATCGACAATGTCGCCAAAAGACGCGTCGGACACCTCTCCAAAGGCTACAAACAACGCGTAGGACTCGCAGGAGCC
>JAESRA010000007.1 GCA_016764895.1 Phycisphaerales bacterium
ATATAAATTTATATTTTATCTTACCCCCCCACCCCCCCACCCCCCAAAACACAGGAAACCAGCCCAGTGCAACTCCCCACCCATCTCCCTCCGATGCGCCCAAAATTCGCATTCGACTTCCCCATCGACCAAGATCAAGCCATCGAATTGCTCGTTGGAATCATGGACAACGACGACCACCCCATCCAAGGCCGAACCGCAGGCAACCACCTCATGCTCGTCATCCCCACCAAAGATCGACACTTCTGGTCCCCCTGGCTCAATCTCATAGCAGTCACCAACGATCCCGACACCCCCCAAGCCGCCCCCCAAACCCACATCACAGGCCGCTTCTCCCCCAACCCCTCCGTATGGACCGGCTTCATGATGGTGTACTCTTCCCTCGCCGTCCTCGCCTTCCTCGCGACCATGTTCGCTGCAGCCCAACTCATCATGAACAACCCCCCCTGGGCACTCTACTTCCTCATCCCCATCATCCTCATCGCCGCCGCCATGTACTGGGCCTCCCTCATCGGGCAAAAATTAGCACACGACCAAATGCAGCTCCTCTACCGCGTCACCCTCCAAACCCTCGCCCAAGGCTCAGGACTCGATTCCCTCTCCCACCCAGACCCAGAAACAGAAACAGAAACAGAAACACCTGCATAAGATACACCATGCTCTCCAAATCACTCATCATCACCGTCCTCCTTTCAGCCCTGATGCTCACCACCGTCAGTTGTGAAAATCAAAGACAAAAAGACGACAAAGAACTCATCCGCATCGACGCCGCCCCCCACGCAAACATGGTCAACCAAGCCAAAGAAGACTGGGCATGGATCTCAGGCACCAACTGGATCGTCACCACCATCGAAGGCCAAGCACCACTCCCAAACACCTCACTCTGGATCCGATTCCAAGACCACACCTGGCTCTCCGGCTCCGCCGGCTGCAACCACCTCTCAGCAAGCTACAACCGCCAAGGAATCGACGGCCTCAAAATCACACAAACCGCCACCACCAAAATGCACTGCGCCCAACCCCAAGGCACCATGCAACAAGAATCCCGATTCCTCCACCTCCTAGCAAACATCGACGCCTACCACGCCGAACCCAACACCCTCACCCTCTCCACCAACGCCATCACCATGCTCACCTTCACCCGAGCCCACCCAGAAGAATAACCCCTCCCAAATCTGGGTGCCCCGACTCGCCGTCTTCGGCGCAGTCGGGTCTTATCCCCTACGCCGCTCCTGGACACTCCTACTGGGCAACAAACTCTGCCTTCTCCAGCCCAGTCCCCAGATCCCCGCCATAAAGAACCTCACAATTGTCGCAGCACATCCACTTTGCCCTTGCAGCCAAACCCACCATCCAATATCATACCAAAGATTCCCCGGCCTCAAACCCCGGATTGTTATCAATAAAGAACATGATACAGCCCCAATAATATGGAGAAAACAATGCACCCCTTCCCACTTTCCCGAACTCTAATCCTCGCCTCAATCCTCTCCCTACCCGCCCTAGCCTACGCCCAGGATTGTGGCGACTTCACCACCCCGACCCGCTTCGC
This sequence comes from Phycisphaerales bacterium, assembly GCA_016764895.1. GTDB lineage: Bacteria > Planctomycetota > Phycisphaerae > Phycisphaerales > UBA1924 > UBA1924. The sequence continues at coordinate 1,553 of JAESRA010000007.1, forward strand.
GGCGGGCGATATCCCGGCGAGCGTCTCGCTTGGGGATCTGGACGGGGACGGCGACCTGGACATGGTCGTGGCCAATTTCGTTAGCGACGACACGAGCGTGCTGCTCAACAACGGGGACGGAACCTTCGCGGCCCAGACCCGCTACGCGGCGGGCGATGGGGCGTTTAGCGTCTCGCTTGGCGACCTGGATGGCGACGGTGATCTAGACATGGCCGTGGCAAACAACAACAGCAACGACACGAGCGTGCTGTTGAACAACGGTGATGGGACCTTTGCCACCCAGACCCGTTTCGCTACGAGTGATGGACCGTGGAGCGTGTCGCTGGGCGACCTCGACGGCGACGACGACTTGGACATGGCCGTGGCCAATTTCGATAGCGACGACACGAGCGTGCTGCTCAACAACGGGGATGGGACTTTTGCCGTCCAAACCCACTACGCGGCGGGCGATAGGCCGGTGAGCGTATCGCTTGGGGATCTGGACGGGGACGGTGATCTAGACATGGCCGTGGCAAACAAGAACAGCAACGACACGAGCGTACTGTTGAACAACGGGGACGGGACCTTCGCGGCCCAGACCCGCTATGCGGCGGGCGATATCCCGGCGAGCGTCTCGCTTGGCGACCTGGATGGCGACGGTGATCTAGACATGGCCGTGGCAAACAGCAACAGCAACGACACGAGCGTGCTGTTGAACAACGGTGATGGGACCTTTGCCACCCAGACCCGTTTCGCTACGGGTGATGGACCGCGGAGCGTGTCGCTGGGCGACCTCGACGGCGACGACGACTTGGACATGGCCGTGGCAAACTGGGGCAGTGACGACACGAGCGTACTGTTGAACAACGGGGACGGAACCTTCGCGGCCCCGACCCGCTACGCGGCGGGCGATAGGCCGCGGAGCGTGTCGTTGGGCGACTTGGATGGCGACGGCGACTTGGACATGGCCGTTGCCAACTGGGGCAGTGACGACGACATAAGCGTGCTACTCAACCGGTTCCCGCCACCAGTCCCATGCCGTGCAGACATGAACCAAGACGGAGAACTCGATTTCTTCGACATCTCCACACTCCTCACGGCCTTCGCAACCCAAGATTGTGCCGCAGATTTCACTGGCGACAGCGTCTTCGACTTCTTCGACATCTCAACATTCCTCACCGAGTTCTCCGCTGGCTGCCCATAAACACCCTCTGAGCACACATAATCAATAAATTTCTTCAAACTTCACCACCGGGCGAAACCACACCCGCTACTATGCCGTACATAGTATATAGAACCAACTATCAACCCTTTCCCCAAACCCGGAGCCCACCAATGAAACTCGAACGAGAACTCATGCGAGGCGCAGGCCCCACCGCCGTACTCAAACTCCTCTCCACACAATCAATGTACGGCTACCAACTCGTAGAAACACTCGCAAAACAAACCAACGGCGTACTCGCAATGGGACAATCAACCCTCTACCCAATGCTCTACAACCTCCAATCCAAAGGCCTCATCGAAGCAGAATGGCAAGACGCACCCAACGGACGACAACGAAAATACTACAACCTCACCACCAAAGGAAAACGAAAACTCAAAGCAGACCTCGACGCATGGAAAAAACTCACCGGCGCCATGGCCAACCTCGGCGTACTCCCAGACACCACCGTAGGAGCCCTCGCATGAACCCCTCCAACCCAAGCACCCAATCATCGCTGTCCCGCGCCTGGACCTGGTCCATCCAATACTCCCCCCTCCTCAACGCCTACCGCCTACTGGCAGGCCGTAGGTATTCAAAAGCCAACCACCGCGACCTCCTCACCGCCGCCAATCTCCCAAAAAACCTCCACACCCTCATCGACACCACCGTCAAAAAAACCAAACTCTGGAAATCCGAACGCGCCGACATCGCAAGAGAACTCATCGCCCACACCCAAGACGCCCTCGATGCAAACCGCACCGAACAACACATCATCGAATCCTTCGGCGACCCCAAAAAAACCGCCAAACTCCTCCGCAGAGCAACCAAACGAAAACGCCCCCTCTACTGGCGAACCCTCCGCAACATCCGCCGCACCATCGCCGCCCTCACCCTCCTCCTCTTCATCACCTACACAGGCCTGGCCGCCCGCTTCTTCACAGGCCAACCAAACATCACCAAAAACTACGCCGTCATGATCAACGCCCAAAACGACGCCTACTCCGAAGACCAAAAGGCCTGGCCAATCTACAAGGAAGTCGAATCAGCATGGGTCCTCCACATCGCCGACGCTCAACAACGCCAGACGGACAACGCCTCAGAACTCAATGGCGGCCAAAATGACTGGTCCGCCGGGCTGAGCAACTACCCCCAGATCCCAACAGACCACCGCGACTACGCCGAAACCGTCCAACTCTTCAAATCATTCGAGCCCCAACTCAAACGCCTCCGCCAAGCCACCCACCGCCCAATCGTCGGCATCGAACTCGGCTTCATCAATGACCAAGACTACAAAAACCCATTGCCACCAAGCACAAACCCAGAAGAAAACCCAAGTCTCATCAATCTCGGCCTCCCCCATCTCGGACAAATGAAACGGTCCGCCAAGATCCTCGCCTTCGACACCCTCATCGCCGCAAGAGAACAAGACAGCGACCGCACCTACCAAAACCTCTCCGCCATGCTCGCCCTGACCCGTCAAAAAACATTCGACCACACACTCCTCACCGGCCTCGTCAACATCGCCATCACCAACCTCACCACCAACATCATCACCCAAGTCATCCAAGAACACCCAACCCTCCTCACCCGCAACCACCTCGTTGCCCTCTCCCACGAACTCGCCCTCACCCGACCATCATTGCAACTCTCCGTCGAAGGCGAACTCATGATGTTCGACGACTTCCTCCAACGCGCCTACACAGACAACGGTAAAGGCAACGGCCGCATCACCTCAAAAGGCCTCTTCATGCTCCTGGACCACGAACAAGAAAACTGGGGAGACCCCTCCCAAATCCCAGCCAACACCGCCAATCTCCTCGCAGGCCCCGCCACCCTCGCCATCGTCCCCAACCGAAAATCACAAGCAACCCTCTACCACTCCATGATGGCCACCTACAAACATATCCTCAAAGAAGGCCCCCACACCATCGCCCTCATCGACAACCAAGAACAAATCATCGACAACAACTCCCCAATCCCCGACTTCTCCCCAGTCACCTTCCTCCTCCCCGCCCTAGGCCGATCCCTCGACCGTTCCTTCATGGTTCAAATGACCACCCAAGCCACAACCACCCTCCTCGCCATCGAACTCTACAAACGCGACACCGGCCATCTCCCAGACACCCTCTCACAACTTTCGCCAAACTACCTCCCCACTCTCCCCCAAGACCTCTTCAACCCAGGCCAGCCCCTCAAATACAAAATCACCGACACCGGATACCTCCTCTACTCAGTCGCAGGCGACGGCGATGACGACAACGGCAAAGCCGTCGACGACAAACGCCACTGGGTATACTTCTCAAAACGCTACCCACCACTCAAAGACCAACAAGGCAACATCATCCTCGACAACACCGGAAACCCAAAGCTCGCCCCCCCCAGCAGAGCAAAAGACGGCGACTGGATCCTCATCAACATAACCACCCCCCACAACTAAAAACACCCGTCCCAAGACGAGTGCCTAGTGGCTAGTGGCTAATCCCAAGTCCCTTCTTCACTCACTCAAACCCATCCCGAGTCTGAATCTCAAAACAATTCATCGAAGCAATATCCCCGCTCGACTTCTCACCAAGATTCTCAAACCGCGAAACAACCGCCGACGGATCCTCAAACGCCAGCTTTCCAAGCAACTCAAACTTATGCGCCAAAATCCCAAGCAAGTCCGCCTCAGTATTCCGAGCATGTCCACCCGGATACATCACCATCCCAGACTCAAACTCAGTCCCATCGGTATCTTCAATAACCATCGAAGTCGGAATCCCATCAGGATAACGATCGTCGTATTCTTTGCCCCCATGGAAGAACTCAATCTTGTCCATCAACGACCGCGTCCGCTCATTGCCAATCGCATCGGCCCCATAGTCATCCGGCTCAAGCATCAACTCAATCCAACCGGCCTTCTGTTTCGAAAGTGCCTTGCGAAGCAGCGTCCCCACAATGTACACCATCGAGTGATCCGCACTCTGCCGCGTCGTCGGGTTTCGCTTGGCAGGATCACCAATAATCCCAAACGCCGGCTCATACGCCGTAATCTTAATCGATTTGATCTTCGATCCCGTCTCATCATCCAACAAATGCGGCGCCTTCTCAAGCAAATCCAACATCGCCTGCAACGCCCCCGCACTCTGATGCTCATACAAACCAAGTTTAAAGTGCATCCCCATCACCGCA
>JAESRA010000064.1 GCA_016764895.1 Phycisphaerales bacterium
CAAAACAGCCGCCATTGCAACTGCATTAAATACAGATTTAGGTTCAGCATTTGCAAGTGCATTATTTCCACCAACAACTTGAAGTGCTGATGCAATAAAACTTGTTGATTTTTCACCTAAAAGTTCTTTAAACTTTGATTTATTTGATTCCTTACCAAAATAATCTTTAACTGTTAATTGTGTGTTCATTTTATTGATTTTTAAATTATTACTATTTCATCCAACCGGGTAATTCTAATGGTGTAATTGTATCACCGTAACCTGGCCATTCATTATTTAACTTACATTCTTTGTAAATTTCAAGGTCATTCAAATATTCTTCACGTCCAAAATCCATTGAATCTTTGGGTGAATAGAAAACATTTACTAAATATGGTGGTTCCTTTTCTACAGCTACAAATATAAATGAATCTGAATTGATGCCATTATTTTTCAAACCATCTATATAAAATGGTGATTGTACATGATAACGATACTTGAATGATGATCTAACAAATGAACTGTTACTTGCATCATCTGTTGATTTTAAATCAACTGTACATTTTCTTTTCGTATTAAACCAGTCAGGCTTACATTTACATTTAACACCTGTTGCTGGATCTATCCAGTTAAAAACACGTTCAGCAAATCCATCATTAAATAATTCACCTGCAATTGGATGATTCATAACGGCATCACGCATATAATTAACTGTATTATATGTTTCCATTAAAATTAAGTCCTTTCCAGGGTTCATTGAAATTAATCGTTCCTTTTGTTTCCGACTACCTTCTCCTTTAAATGGTAAATGCACTACAAATTCATTTTTAAATAATTCTGGTTCAAGTATAATGGTATGAAATGCGCTACCCTCAACAAAATATTCAGTTCTTTTTTCTGAAGCTCTATTTTGATTTAGATACCGTTCATAATATTTAGCTGGGGCCTTATGTATCAAATCTAATCCTGATTTACTTATGCGTGACGTATCAGCATGATATTTATCGTTTTCACTAATCATTACACAAAATAATTTAAAATTAATTTAACACCCTCGAAAACAACAATTGATGCAACTGAAAGTGATACATTGTACAGTTGTTCCTTTTTACCGTTTTCATTATGCACAACAAATAAAATTGTCGATATAAATGCCACTGCTGAAATTATCATATTTGTGTGTTTTTATTATTTATTTATGCAAATATACATAATTATTTGAAACATTTGTTTATATTTGCATAAAATAATTAATTATGGATGAAAACAAAAACGGTAAAACGTATAAAGACATTAAAGAACGTGCTGATAAAATAGGTGTAAAACTTAGTTTGGTTTGTCGCAAAGCTGGAGTTGATAGATCAACACTAGAGCGTTGGAAATTAAACGACCCTAAATCAATACGAAAATTAAATGCATTAAATGATGCGCTTGATAAACTCGAAAAAAAATCTGAAAATGCATAGTAAAACAACTTTAATTGGCGGTGTTGGAACAGATCCTGAAATCATCGTATTTGAAAACGGAAATAAATTGGCAAAAATAACACTTGCAACTTCAATTTATTGGAAGGATAAACAATCTGGAGAACGGAAAGAAAAAACAACTTGGCACAGTATACAGTTTGGTGGACCTTTGGCTGAAATAGTTGAAAAATACGTTAAAAAAGGTCATAGACTATTTGTTGAGGGTGTTATTGATAATTATTCATATCTAGATAAGGATGGAAATACACGTTATTCAACACAAATTAATGGTGATATGATAAAAATGTTAACCAGTAAAAATGAACAACAACAACAACAACAACAACAACAAGCACCATCTACACCTGGTCAGCCTGTAAAACCTGTTATTCCACAATCAGATAATAATGCACCAACCGGTGATGATGATTTACCATTTTAAACTATGCTAAAACTTAGAGAATATCAACAATTTGGAGTTGATAAAATTAGGCAATCATATATTGATGGGATGAAATCACCGTTGTTTGTACTTGCAACAGGTGGAGGAAAAACGGTTATTTTCTGCCATATTGCACATCAAACGTCATTACGTGGTAAACGTGTTTTGATATTGGTTCATCGTGTTGAATTGTTACGACAAACATCAAAATCATTAACAAAATCAGGTGTAAAGCATGGTTTAATTAATCCGAAATATACACCAGATTTATTTGCTAGTGTTCAAGTTGCATCAGTTCAAACACTTGTTAGACGTTTAGATAGAATTGAAACGCCTGATTTGATAATAATTGATGAGGCACACCATGCAAATGCTGGAAGCTGGAAAAAAATAATTGAAGCATATCCAAATGCAAAAATATTAGGAGTTACAGCTACACCATGCCGTGGTGGTGGTCGTGGATTAGGAATAAATGCTGGTGGTGTTTTTGATGCACTAATTGAAGGCCCTTCGATTGGTGAACTAATTGATGAAAACCATTTGGTTGCTCCAATAGTATATGCACCATTAAAACAAATTGATTTATCAGATGTTAAAATAGTTCGTGGTGATTACGATACAACTCAAATTTCAACAATTGTTGATAAACCAAAAATTACAGGTGATGCAGTTCAACATTATATGAAACTTTGCCCGGGAGCACCTGCGGTTGCATTTTGTGTTTCTGTTAAACATGCCGAAAATGTTGCTGAAGAATTTCGTTTAAAAGGATATAGGGCTTATTCTGTTAATGGCGAAATGGATGATGATATTAGAACAAGAATATTAGATGGACTTGGAAACGGAACTGTTGATGTTGTTACTTCTTGTGATCTAATTTCTGAAGGTACAGATATTCCAGCAATTGGTTGTGCAATTTTATTACGTCCAACAAATTCAACTGGTTTGTATTTACAGCAAGTTGGACGCGCATTAAGAACTTCAAACGGAAAGGAACATGCAATAATTTTAGATCACGTTGGGAACGTGTTAAATCATGGGATGCCTGATGCAGTTCGTGAATGGACTTTAGAAGGTAAAAAGAAACGAAGAAAAAAGGCATTAGATGATGAAGAAAATATTAGAGTTCAACAATGTCAAGAATGTTTTATGGTTCATGAACCAGCTCCAAAATGCCCTTCATGTGGATTTATCGCTCCAGTTAGAGAATCAATACCAGATAAAGTTGATGGTGAATTAACAAAAATAACATCAGAGCAGAAAAAAATAATAAAAAAAGAACGTTCACGCGAGGTTTCAAAAGCAAGAACAATGACTGAATTAATTGAAATTCAAAAAGAACGTGGCTATAAAAACGGTTGGGCTAATTATATCTTTAACTCTAGGAATAAAAATTTAATCTAATTATTTTAATTTATGCAAATTTGCATATATTTAAAAAGTTTGATTATATTTGTACCACACAAAACGAAATAATATGAAAAATTTAGTTAAAAAACACATTGAAAAATCGAAAAAAGTAATTAATTTATTGTTTAAATGTGTAAATGATAAATCAATTTCAATTTCTAAAAGAAACAAATACTATTCAGAATATTTGCAACTCCAAACTGAATTATTATCATTCAAATCTAAATATAAAAAATATGTTTAGGCTTGAATATCATGTTAATGGCAGGTTATATGAAATAGTTTTAAATTCAGCACCGTATGCTGTTTGTAAATGGAAATCAAATAATCTTAAATCATCAACACATGCAATTGGAAAATTCAAAATTGTTAGTTTATGAAACGAAGATTTAAAAGAGATCAAAAAAAAATTAATAATAAAGCTGCAATTATTGGTTTTATTGTTATTCTAATTATTTACATTTTAATAATGTTATGAAAGAATCAAATATATCAAACTTAATAATGCTTGCATTGTCTAAAATCACAAAATCAAAAGTTTTTAGAAACAACACTGGGATGGGATGGCAAGGAAAATCAAAACAAACTCCGCAGGGTGATAGATTGATTGTAGATCCTCGACCATTACACGCTGGACTTTGTACAGGTTCATCTGATCTAATTGGATGGACACCAATTAAAATTACACCAGAAATGGTTGGAAAAACAATTGGTGTATTCACTGCGATTGAAGTTAAAAAACCTGGTGGGAGAATTTCAAAACCTCAATTAAATTTTATTAGGCGAGTTAATGAAGATGGTGGAATTGCTGGAATAGCAACAAGTGAAAATGAGGCTATTAATTTAATTCAAAACATCATCAGAACAAAATGATTAACACTAATAAGTTACTTGAAGATAATAATATTGTTGATGTTATTGGAAACCATATACACCTTAACAAAAAAGGTAGTGAATACATTGGTGTTTGTCCATTTCATGAAGATGAAAAAGCATCATTGCAAGTTAATCCAAAAAAACAGATTTTTAAATGCTTTGCTTGTGGTGGTCCTGATGGAAAAGGTGGTGATGCAATTCATTTTTTGATGGGGTTGGGTGCAACATTCAATGAAGCATGTGATGAATTATCTGGTGGAAGTACAGAATATAAAATTTCACCTGAAAAAAGACAACCAAAAAAACAAATTGAACCAGAATGGAAACATGTATGGCCAATTAAAGATGTTCCATCTAAAATTGTGCATTATAAATTTGGAAAACCATCACAAACATGGAATTATTATCATGATGATGGTGGATTGATTGGTGTTGTTTGTCGTTTTGATTTGGATGATGGAACTAAACAGGTTTTACCATATTGTTGTGCAACAAATGGTGATATTACAAAATTTATGTTTCTTGGATTTGAAAAGCCCAGATCATTGTATAATTTACATCTAATAAAACAAAATACAAAAGCAACAATATTAATTGTTGAAGGTGAAAAAACTGCTGATGCAGCTCAAAATGAATTAGATCCATCAAAAACAGTTGTTACAACATGGATTGGTGGAGCAAATGGAATTGTTAATGCCAATTTCAAACCGTTATATAGTAGAAAAATAATTTATTGGCCAGATAATGATACAGAACAAAAATATGGTGATAAGCATCAAAAGGCAGGTGAAATAAAACCATGGAATGAACAACCAGGAAACCATGCAATGTTACAAATTCATGAAATTTTATCTGAAAAATGTCAAATTCATAGGTGGGTAAAAGTTCCAAATGAATTTCCACACAAATGGGATGCAGCGGATAAAGAATGGAATGCTGGAGAATTACGCGAATTTGTGAAAAATAATTTTACAGATGTTCCAAAAGTTGAGATTGTTAAAAAAATTGAAAATCCTAAAATTTTAAAATTACCAGTTAAAAAAGTAGTTGAAACAAAAATTACAGAAACTGCTCCAGCAAAAACAATTGTTAAATCTAATCCAGATGAAAATGAACATTTCAAAATGCTTGGATATGATAAAGATGAAAATGGTCGTTTAGTTTATTATTTTTTCAGTTTTGAAGCCAAAACAACAATTAAATTAACGCCACCATCAATGAATAAATCAAATTTGATGATGATTGCGCCGATTAATTGGTGGGAAGATAAATTTCCAGGTGCAAAATCAAAAATTGATATTGATTCTTGTCAACAGTTTTTGATGGCTCATTCACACAGAATTGGGATGTTTAAAGAAAAATTCATTCGTGGGCGTGGTGCATGGGTTGATGATGGTCGTTTTGTCATTCATACAGGTGATGAACTCATTGTTAATGAACAAAAAATGCATTTAAGAGGCATCAGATCACAATATGTTTATGAACTAGGTGAAAAAATGGGATTAGGATCTGATGTAATGCTACCAAAAATTGAAGCTGCAAAACTCATTGAAAAAATGAAGTGGTTAAAATGGGAACGTGAAATCAATTCATATCTGATTGCCGGGTGGTGTGTTATTGCTCCATTTTGTGGAATACTTAAATGGCGTCCTCATGTATGGGTTACAGGTCCAGCAGGTTCTGGTAAATCATGGACAATGGAAAATGTAATTAAAAGATTGCTTGGAGAATCTGCAATTGTTGTTCAAGGAAAAACAACTGAAGCCGGTGTGCGTGGATTAGTTCAAAATGATGCACGTGCTGTTTTATTTGATGAGTCTGATGTTGAATCACATAATGATAAAGAAAGGATTCAAAATATCCTTGCATTGGCTCGTTCATCATCATATAGTGATGGTGGTGTTATTGGTAAAGGAACACAAACAGGACAATCAAGAACATATACAATGCGCTCATGTTTTGCATTTTCATCAATCGGTGTACAATTAAATCAGCAAAGTGATAGATCACGTTTCACAATGTTGGGATTACAATCATTTGAAAAATTTAGAACATCTGAAGATTTTGAAAAATTTGAATTTGAATGGCATAAATTAATCACTGAAGATTATGTGCATCAATTACAAGCTAGAACAATTCATTTGCTGCCTGTTATATTGAAAAATTCAAAAACATTTAGTGATGCAGCATCACATGTAATTGGACAGCGTAGAATTGGTGAACAAGTTGGTGGGATGTTAGCCGGTGCATATTCATTAATTTCAGATAATGAAATTTCTTATGAAGATGCTGTTAATTGGGTAAAAGCTAAAGATTGGACTGAAGAAAAAGGACTTGAATTAACAAAAGATGAATATCAATTATTCACCACAATAATGGGTTATCAAATTAAAATTGAATCATCTTATGGAATTCTTGAAAGAACAATTGGAGAATCAATATTGATTGCTTCAAATAAAATTAATGAACCTCAAATAACACCAGATTCAGCAACCAAAAAATTAAGGAGAATTGGAATAATTGTAACAAATGATGAAATATGGCTATCAAATACGGCTGATGGAATAAAGAATATCATCAGAAATACATCTTGGGCTCATAATCACAATAAAATTTTGGAACGTTTACCAGATTCCGGTAAAATTGAACCACGTGTTTTTTATCCCGGATGTAAATCAAGAGGAATATCATTACCAATTTCAATGATAACTGATGGCATTGAATCATTTCATGTTGATTCAACTATTGGACAACCATTAACTGATGATGATCTACCATTTTAAAAAAAAAATAAAAGTTTTTATGCAAATTTGCATATAATTAAAAAGTTTACTTATATTTGTATCACACAAAACGAAATAATATGAAAACTCAAATTTTAAAAACAAACGAAAAAACGATTAACAAAAAAGTTAAAAAACAAATTTTAGATTTATTGTTACCTGGTCAAAAAATAGTTAGAGTTAGAAAAGTTCATGTTGCTGGTTGTGGATATGTTAATTATTATGAAAATGCATTTGGTGTTTCATTAGTTAATGCATGTAAAGAGAATGGACAAATAACATTAAGGTATTCAAGATAAAAGGTGCTAATAAACCTCACCAGCTCGCTATGAAAATAGCGGGTTTTTGGTGGTGTAAACACTAAAATAATTTAAAATGAAAAATTTTCAAACAATACCAGGATTTAGTAAATATGAATTTAATGGTGAAATATGCAGAAGCATTAAAACAAAAAAACCAAAAGCTAAAAAAGCTAAAAATGGAAAATATCAACTTGTAAGTGATGAAGGCAAAAACATTGATAGATCACCAGAAGAATTGATTGATCTAATGCCAAAAAAAGAAAAACCAATGTTTTCAAAATTAGGTAAATCAAAATCAGTAATGTTTATGGTTAATTTATTACACCATCAAGGAAAAACAAAAGATGAAATTTGTTCTGAATTGAATATTTCATCAAAAAAATATACTGATTGTAAATGGCATTATGATAAGAAAAATTATAAAGCCAAAATTGAAAAATATTTAGCTAAATAATTATGAATAAATTTCCATACAAATGGACATTGGAAGATGCCATTTTTACTAAAGACAAAGGAAAAGTTTTTTCTTGTTTTGCTTGTGGTGGTGGTTCAACAATGGGTTATAAATTAGCCGGTTTTGATGTTATTGGATGCAATGAAATAGATCCTAAAATGATTGAAACGTACAAATTGAATCATAAACCAAAATTTGCATTTCTTGAAAGTATTGAAACTTTTAAAAAACGTGATGATCTTCCAGATGAATTATATAATTTGGATATTCTTGATGGTTCTCCACCATGTTCATCATTTAGTTTATCTGGTTCACGTGAAAAAGGTTGGGGAGTTGAAAAAAAATTTCGTGAAGGACAAGCAGAACAAGTTCTTGATACATTATTTTTCGATTTTATTGATCTAGCTAAAAAATTACAACCAAAAGTTGTTGTTGCTGAAAATGTATCTGGAATGATGATGGGTAATGCAAAACAATATGTTCGTAAAATTTATGAAGATTTTGATAAAGCAGGTTATTATTGTCAACATTTTATGCTTAATGCATCAACAATGGGTGTTCCACAAAAACGTATTAGAATATTTTTTGTATGCCTTAGAAAGGACTTATCTAATCAATTTTTGTATATGAAAGATATGTTTACTGAAATTCCAGAAATAAAAATGGAATTTAAGGAACAACCAATTAAATATGGTGAATATAGATCAGAAACTGGAAGTGATGAAGGATTAACAGCATGGACTTTAGAATGCCTTAAATTTATGATTCCATCAGATAAATGTATTTCAGATATTAATGAACGCCACTTTGGTAAAATATCACGTTTTAATGCATTATTAATTGATGATGATGATATTTATCCAACAATTACTGCAACTGAAGTTAATTATCGAAAATTTGATAAAAAAAGTTGTTCAGATCATGATTATTGTTGTGCCGGTTCATATCCTTTAGATTATAATTTTAATGGAAACAAACCAAAATATATAATTGGTATGAGCGTTCCACCTGTTATGACAGCTCAAGTTGCAACAAACATTTATGAACAATGGTTATCAAAAATTGATTGATAAGATTTAATTCATATCTTTAGCATGATTATTTCGTATAATTGTGTGTGGAAAGCCAGTATGTTTAAAAACTGCTGGCTTTTCATGTTTATGTAAAAAAACATATAAAAAAGTTTTTTAATTTAATATTTTATGTATATTTGCATAAAAACATACTAATATGGATAATGAAAAAACAGAAATGGACATTTGGCGCTCAATGATTACAGATCAAGAAAAAGAGCAATTAATTATACAACGTGTTAGCAAACGTTATGAATTAAGTTATATGTTTAGGACAAGCAGAGACGTTAAGAAAACAATTATAGAAGCAGTAAGTGAAGATGAAGCATTAGGTAAATTAATAAGCGAACACCCTAAATGTATTTGGCTGACAATAAATATATGGTTTGTGCCGACTTTGAAAAACAAACTTTGAATTAAACGATAAATTAATAATTAAATACAAATGAAAACTTTTAAAGATTTAGAATTTAAGCCACACTCAATAGGTAACGGCTTACAAGTAGTAATGAATTTTGATAATAATTACGGTGTTAGTGTTGTTAAGTTTAACGGCTCTTACGGATTTAATAGTGATTTATGGGAAGTTGCAATACTTTACAAAGAAGCACTTACTTACAACACGGATATAACAGATGATGTTCTTGGATACCAAACAGACCAAGACGTTACCGATATTATGAAGAAAGTACAAATGTTAAAGGATTAATTTAATTATGGCATTTGAAACGACAAATATCAATTACAGCACGGATTTAGGCATTAACTATATACCGTGTTGTAAAGTCGTTTTAATGCTTTACAATGGTTTGTGTAAGATTTCGGATTTGCATTTTTCTTGCAAATATGAATTTTACACGGTGTTATCTACTGCACGGTAAATTAAGTGGAAATATTAATTAATAAGTAAAATGATATGAAATTAAAATATAATATGTGGAAGTGGTATAATTGGAGATGGATATTTCTGACACTAACCACTTGGTATAGTGCTGTCGAACATAAGCAAAACACACCAGATTTACTTCTTGTAATTTTATTCTTTGAGGTAATGATAAAAATAATAATAATATTTACATTAGTAGTGTTGTAGATAACAACATAATATATACCATTAGTGCAACATACACGAAATAAAAGTGCATTAAACGATTTAATAAATAATAATCATAAATAAATATAAACAAATGGCAAAAAAAACAGAAGTAGAAGGAAAAAAATCAATGGTCCTATTTGAAGGAACAGATGAATTAATTGCAAAAGCAAAATCAGAATTAATTTCAAAAACAATTGGAACTGATAAAAAATTAAAACAACTTGTTGATACATATTCAAACCTTGTTATTGCAGGTGTTGAAGATATGGCATCTTATAAAGTGGTTGAAAAAGGCGCAAAGGATCTTAAAAAGTTACGTATTGGAATTGATAAATATCGTAAAGATTTAACAGCTCCGGCTCTTAAATGGCAAAAAGAATTAAAAGCTGAAGCTGATAAAATGATTGCAATTGTTCAACCGCTTGAACAATCATTAATTGAAAAGAAATCAGCAATTGATGATGCCAAAAAAGCTGCTGAAGAAAAACTATTTACAAAAAGATGCAAATTACTTGCTGATAATGGTTATCAATTGGCTGGTGAGTTTTATATTTGCGGGGCTTTGCAAATTAGTGTAAAACAAATTACAACGCTTGAAACGGAAGAATTTGATTTTTATGTTAATGAAGGTGATAAAGAATTAAAACGCCAAAAAGCAGAACAAGAAAGAAAGGATGCTGAAGCTAAAGCACTTCAGGAACGTTTGGACGCATTGGATAAACGTGAAGCTGAAATTGCAGCACGTGAAGCTAAATTGGCTGAAAAAGAAACGGAAATTGATGCACAATCATCAGCACTTGAACAAACTTATGAAAAAATTGAAAAACATACTGAAATTGATGATTCCAAAAAATCTGATACTGCCAATGAAACGGTAATTCCAGAAAAAAAATCAGTACCACCAAAATCAGAAAAAGCTGGAAGATTCTTAAAACATGATGAACTAGAACAACCAGAAGAAAAACAATTTGATGCATTTGGTGATGAAATTAATCAATATGTTGGTGGTTATTTTGCAGGTTTTGAAGATATGAAGTCAAGAATTATTTCATTACTTAAATCTAACAAGAAAATAAAACGTTCAGAATTAGTTCAGTTTATACAATCTCAAAAATTTGATGATGATGTGGTTAAATCGTAAAACAGCAAAAAAAATCAATAATGATCTGGAGCAAGTAAAGCTCCAGATTAGTGGATTAAAAATTGGTAATAAAATTTTAATTGATGAAAATAATGAATTAAAATCATTAAATGCTAAATTGAAAATAACTATTCAACTTCAAAAATGTAAAATTGAAGATCAAATGGAAGGATTACAACATTTAAACCGTGATCTTGATGAATGGATTCCATTAGCTGAAAAAATTGCATCAATTCCAATGAATAGTAATTTGCCAATTAAAACACCTAAAAAAGGTATTAAATTGCTTGAAAAACATTATGGCAAATGATACCATGACAAAAAATACAATTTCACGAATAACTGAAATGATTAAAGCAGGTTATTCATTTTCATCAATAGTTAATGACATTGATGTTAATTATAATCAGGTTTCACGAGTTTTTTATGAATTTATAAAAAAACCTATTAAACAACCTGAAGTTATTTTATCAATTGAAAAAGAACGCTATTATGAACTTGAAAGTGACATTGAAAAAGAATTAAATTTAACCTATTCAATTGATGATCTAAATGGTGATGAATTGGAAATATTAAAAAAACTAAATGAATCACGGTAGTTTATTTTCAGGAATTGGTGGTTTTGATCTGGCTGCAGAATGGATGGATTGGAATAATATATTTCATTGTGAAATAAATGAATTTTCAAGAAAAATTTTAAAATATTATTGGCCAGAATCAAAAAGTTATGAAGACATCAAAAATACAGATTTCTCTATTTATAGAGGAAAAATCGACATTATCACAGGAGGATTCCCATGTCAGCCATATAGTCAAGCCGGGAAAAGACTTGGAAAAGCAGATGAGCGCCATTTGTGGCCAGAAATGCTTAGAGTTATTCAACAGGTTCAACCACGTTGGGTTGTGGCAGAGAACGTTCTCGGAATTGTTAATTGGAACAATGGAATGGTATTCGATGAAGTGCAAATTGATTTGGAAAATGAAGGGTACAGCGTCCAATCGTTTGTACTTCCAGCTGCAGGTATCAATGCCCCACACAGAAGATACAGGACATGGTTTGTTGCCTACTCCGACAACTCAGGAACCAACAGCAATTTGCGAAATAACAGAAACAGGAAGGAAAAAATCGAAAAAAGGAAAACAAAGCTACAGCCTGAATTTGGGAAGAATGGCAAAAATGAATCTATTACCAACACCAACAGCCGGAGACAGTCCAGAAAAGAATACCGGAAAAAGGAATCAAGATGGGTTACAAAAAAGAGCTGTTCAAATGACTGGGAAAACTTCCCAACTACATCCCCAATATTTGGCGGAAATGATGGGATTTCCAACAAATTGGACGGTATTACCTTTCCAAAATGGAGAAATGAATCAATAGCTGGATATGGAAACGCAATTGTTCCAGGATTAGCATTACAAATTTTTAAAACAATAGAATTATATGGACAAAAAAATACTAATACTTGACATTGAAACAACTGGTTTTTTAAAAGCCGGAGGTAAAATTGTTGAAATCGGAGCTGTTGAACTTGATCTTGAAACTGGACAAATTACAACTATGTATAATCAGGTGACATATGAACGTGGAATTACATTACATGAGGTTCAAAACTCATGGATTGTGGCAAATTCTGATTTAACAGTAAATGATATTAGACATTCTAAATCATTGGATAAAATTAAACAGGAATTTCAAATGCTTATAAATTGTTATCCAAATGGTGTTACTGCTTTTAATAATGCATTTGATTTTGGATTTTTGGAAGATAGAGGATTCATATTTAATAAAAAATTAGGCTGCCCAATGAAATTATCAACTGATTTAATTAAATTACCAAAAAAACGTGGTTCTGGTTATAAATGGCCAAACGTTATGGAAGCTCATAAATATTTCTTTGGTGATGTTGGATATATTGAAAAACATCGTGGAGCTGATGATGCTTACCACGAAGCACAAATAGTTTTTGAACTTTATAAACTTGGAATTTTTACATTATGATTGAACAACCAAAACTTTATATTGTCGATTTCTCAATTGAAATAACTGAATTTGCAGCAAAACGTAAAATTAAATCAAAATCAATACGAAATTTTAGATCATTTCCAATGCTTCTTATTAATGGACATGTTCCAGATAAAAAATATGAACAAAGAATTATTAATAATCAAAAATTCAAATATAAAAAAGTTCATAAATTCACAACTGTTCAAAAAAAAATAATAGATATTAGAAATGTTAGATTTTCATCAAATATCAACTATAAATACTTTAAATAAAAAAAAGCCACAATTGTTAGTTGTGGCTTTTTAATTTTAACGATTTATAACAGTCAACAAAATGAATTTAAACGCATCTTGTTTTGGTGTTAGCGGTAATGCTAAAACGGGCTTTCGTACTTTATGCCGTGTTTATCAAATACCTGCTTAATCTTTTCTTCGTGCGTACCTGTAAATCTTAGCCCATTAATTGCAATTACTTCCTCACCCTCTTTTATTAGGTCATTGAGCAACGCACTACCGCTAACACTAAATAAAGCCAATACTCTATCGTGTGCTTCTACGGGGTCTAAGTTTCCAAATTTCAATCCGCTTATTATATCATTTAATGTATCCATGTCGTACTGTCTTTATTATTTACGTTATTAAATCATTTCATCATCTTCAAATTCAATATTCTGAATCTCATTATTAACAACAATCTTTGACTGCATTAAATCAAATTTTTCTTTCATAGATGATGACCATTCATCAAATTCATCTTGTGTTATTTCAATCCAATCTTCAAATTGTTTGAAAACATATACAACACCACGTTCAACATGCACTTTAAAGCTATCTGAATGCTTTTTATTCCAATTAGACACAACTAATCGTACATAAGCTGAATCATAATCAACAGCGACAGATTCACGTTTGTAATCAGATAATATTGATTTGATTTCCTTTGCCTTTGATTTCTTTTCAATTTCCATACATTTTACAGTAAATAGATCATTGTCTTTAAAAAATATACGAACATTAATATCCATGCATATTTCTTTGATTTCTTCTGGAGTTGATAAAATTGTAATTGATTCACCTGGTTCAAGTGATTGTACTAAATTTCTGAATTTTTGATTTTCTTTTTTCATTCTGTTTTATTTTAAAAATTAGCCCCATCAATATGATGGGGCTTTACTTGTTTAATTTAATTCAATTGAGAAGTTTTTGAAATATGGAAAGTTTGCATAATCAGCTCCAATATCACCAGCGTTTCTATCATTACATGCTCCAGCATGACGATTTACAACTTTGTTAATTATTCCAAAAACTGTTCTTTCATTTTTATCTTCTAAACGGTCAATGTAAAAATCATTAATTCGTTTATCATTTGAACTGAATGCCAAAGGTGATTTTTTTACAACAATGCAAATTGTTGAATAATGTTCCCTTCTAATTGATAATTTGAAACCATCTTTAGTTGTTAAAGTTCCTTTTAATTCTTTTCTGATTTCTTTGATTTGATCTGTTGAAATGTAAGCCATAATTATTTGTTTTGTTTTGTGTTGTACAAATATACATATAATATTTAATTAAACAACAATAAATAATATTTTATTTTAAAAATATATACAATATATATTAAAAACACTTATATAAATAATATAATAAATAAAATCATCATTTTAATTAACATAATATTAATATAGCCAAATAAACAATATTACATATACAGAAAATGCAATAAAAAACAATATATATATAAATTACTACAGAACTACTACAACATTACTACAGACCTACTACAGCTCAAACCCTTATAAACGCTGAATTACTACAAAACTACAGTTACTACAGCAAAAACATACCCTTACTGTGAGTTAAATTGTATATATATTATATTATACAATATATTATACACTCAATATTTTTCCCCTATATATATATATATAAATGTTTTTATGTGTAGTAATGTAGTAATAAGGGGGGAATCCTAATAAATACGGGGGGTACGGCTTACTACAGGATTACTACAAAACTACAGAATTACTACAGAAAGTCCTGAAAGCCTAGGTGGGGCTGATAAAGATTCTGTAGTAATTTATTATTATGCGCTAATGGATGTATATGTGATGATGATCTAATGAATAGATATGATGATGATGATGATGAATAAACTAAACGGTGTACGATAACAATCATCAATCAATTAATGGTGCAATAAAAAATAATAATCTAAATGATAGGGGGCTCATGATGTCATGCCTGTAGGTGGGTAGCGGTGGTGTACGTGTGTATGAAAAATTCTATGTGTAATGAACTTTAATTTAAAAATATAGCTAAGGTACTCCCAGCGCTGAAAATCATTCCCACAAAACATGCGAAGCTCTTGGTGGTTCTGGTGGTGGACATGATAAAGCATGTGGTGCTGTTGTCCCAAAAGCCAAAATAAAAAAATTCATTACAGAATTAAATAAAAAA
>JAESRA010000065.1 GCA_016764895.1 Phycisphaerales bacterium
ACCCCCACCCCCACCCCCACCCCCCAAATCAAACTGAGGGTGGTGGCGATGAAGGTGATGACATGGGTGCTGCCGACGAAGTAGAAAACAATGAGCCACGGGGTATCTGGACCGAACTCGGTCTTGATGCGATCGCGTAAATGAAAGGATATTGATATGAGTGCAATCGGCGACTTCTCATCAGGCAATCCGGTTTCATCGACTGACGATACATTTAACTCGCTGTCGAGCGCGGAGTTTTTGCAGATCATGTTTACCGAGTTGAGGTACCAAGACCCTTTGGAACCACAGGATTCACAGGCGATGCTTAACCAACTCTCCTCGTTGCGAGCGATCGAATCCGATAGTAAGATGGTGAACTCGCTGGAGAGTCTTGTGTCTCAGAATCAGTTTGCCGCCGCATCTCAGTTGATCGGATCATTGGTTTCGGGGATCACGCTCGGAAACCAACGGCTCGCCGACATGGTGATCTCCGTCTCCCAGACCGCGCAAGGCCCCGTGCTCAACCTGTTCGGTGGAGAGCGGATGTTCTTTGACCAGGTCGATGAGATCGCCGGGCCGATTGATGATTTTGTGATCCCCGACGAGGACGATGACAACGATGACGACGACACCACGCCGCCTGATCCAAACACCGGGCCCGGATTCAATCCACCAACGCCGGTGATCGGGGATATTGATCAAGTAGACCTGGATGTAGATCAGCGTGATACGCCGATCGGCGATCCGATCGGCCAAATATTCTCACCCGCTCTTTGAAACTGATCCAATGACAATCACCGGCAACCAACTCCTTTCGGCTCTGGGCTCGGGCATCTTGCCCAGCGAGGGGCCCCGCGCCAAAGATGAACACGCTACCCTCAACTTCCAAGAGGTCCTTGGGCGTGTCCAGCGCGGCGAGCCCAGTGAACTTGGGATCAAGATCGGTAAGGATATTTTTGAAACCGATGTGAGTGCTGAGTTGCGCACGCAAATCGCGATGGCCGCCGATCAGGCCGCGATCAAAGGCGTAAGCCGAGCGGTTGTGGATCTGGGAGAGTCGATCGTGCGCCTTGATGTACGGAATCGCGTGCTCGAAGCGCAACTGACACCATCAGAGGGCGAGGTGATTGACCGGATCGATGGCTTTGTTTCGATGAGGCAGCCGTCCCAGGCCTCTGGTGAAGGGCTGGGTGAAGGGGCAGGCAAAGGGCCAGGCGATATGTCTGGCGATATGTCGGGGGCAATCCAGCAGCACCAAATGATTCCGGCACGCGTTATGCGAAATACATCGCTGATCGATGTGCTCTCTGCACACAATCAATGAGTTATATGTACACCCGGCCAAACCCGCCGGTGAGATGAGGTCCTCTCTATGTCACCAACCAGCGCATTATTCATCGGGCTCACCGGGCTCAACGCCAACGCCCGAAAACTCGACATCATCGGCAACAACATCGCCAATATCAATACCGTTGCGTTCAAAAGTTCGCGGATGATGTTTGAAACCATGTTCCAAACAAATCTCGGGTTCGGCACCTCGCCGACCGCCACCAGCGGCGGCGTGAACCCCATGCAAATCGGCAACGGCGTCGGGATCGGAGCCATCCAGCGAAACTTCAACAATGGCACCATCAACTCGACCGGCGACCTGCGCGATCTAGCAATCGATGGCTCCGGATTCTTTATGGTTGAGAATAACGGCTCAACCTTCTACACAAGAGCCGGAACCTTCCGCCAAGACATCGAAGATAACCTGACAACAGCAACAGGCGAGCGACTGCTGGGATACGCGATTGATGACAACTTCAATCTGATAACCGGGAACCTTGTCCCACTGAATATCCCGGTCGGCCGGATGACCATCGCCGAAGCAACCCGGAATGTTTCGCTGGTAGGAAACCTAAACAAGAGCGGAGATATCCCGACAACCGGTTCGATCATCGACCTAATGGGATCAACCACCTCAGGCCCAACAATCCTCGGCGGCGGATTCATCACCTCAACGACACTACTCACAACTATTGATGATCCAAACAATCCAGGGACAGCCCAGTTCAGCTCAGGGCAAACCATCCGGCTCAAAGATAACGCAACCAAAGGCGGCGGTTCAGTAGCTCAAGCAGACCTTGAAATCACCGCGACCACCTCAGTCCAAGACCTAATGAATTTCCTAGATTTGACGCTGGGAATCCAGACCACCGGGACACCCAACCCCGACGGCTCAACCCCAGGCGTGACCGTTGATCCATCTACAGGGGTCATCAGGATCGTTGGGAATGTCGGTACCGAAAATAACATCGCAATCTTGACCGGGGATCTGCAAATCATCGATTCCGATGGAATCACCTCGCTCGGGGCGGCCTTTGAAACGGCTCAGATCGCCGAGGCCGACGGAGAGAGTGTTCGCACAACCATTTCAGCCTTTGATTCACTAGGAACCTCGGTCCTGGTTGATGTGGTCATGGTGCTCGATTCAACCCCCAACACCGGCCCGGTCTGGCGATACTTTATCGAATCCAATGACGATACTGATCTGGATATTTCGGTCGCTACCGGGACTCTACAGTTCGACAACGAAGGGCAGATTGATACGATCGCAAACACAGTCAAAATCGCTATTGATCGCCAAGACACCGGCGCAGGCACCCCGCTGACCTTTAATCTAAACTTCCTTTCTGATACTGGCCAGACCACTTCGCTGTCGACCGGATCATCACTCATCGGGCTGACAACCGACGGGCTCCCACCGGGGACACTCGAAAACTTCGCCACCGGCAACGATGGAACAATCATGGGCCGATTCTCCAATGGCGCGATCCGCGTCATGGGCCAGGTTGTGCTTGCTAAGTTCTCCAACCCCGCCGGGCTCATTGATATGGGAGGGAATCTATTCTCAACCGGTCCCAACTCCGGGCCCGGGGCCGTGGCTGCTCCGGGTCAGCTTGGTCTCGGTTCTGTAGTATCGGGCGCCCTGGAATCCTCAAATGTTGATCTTGGGGCAGAGTTTACACAAATGATCCTAACCTCGACGGGCTACTCGGCTTCCTCGCGGGTCATTCGGACGGCCGATGAACTCTTGCAGCAACTCTTGGTGCTTGGTCGATAGTAAATTGAAGAAGGCCGATAAAGAGGCGGGTTCTCGGAGGTAGTCATGATCTGTGTCACACGACTCAACAACAAGAAGTTTATTCTCAACGCGGAGATTATCCGGACAGTCGAGGAGAACCCTGATACCATAATTACGCTGATTTCAGGCGAGCACATGGTGGTCAAAGAATCCATGAAAGAGATTGTCAAACGGACCATCGAGTACGGCAGGCATCTCCGAAAACTCACCGAACCCACATAACCCTACCCCGCACCTCCGCAAAGACCGTAATTCCAATCCCCGCCTGAATACTACGATCAACAGGGTCGATACTCATCGTGCACACCCACGGAAGGGTTGTGCATGGAGGACGACGCGTGGATATTGCTACAGTAGCAGGACTGATTATTGCCTTGGCATGCTGCTTCCTAGCCATTGTGCTGGGGGGCGGGAATCCCGTCGCCATGATTAACATCCCCTCGGTAATCGTCGTCTTCGGCGGCTCTACCGGCGCGGTGATCGCCGCCTTCCCGCTCGCCACTTCGCTCGGACTCCCCAATCTCATCAAGAAAGCCATGTTTGGTATTATTGCCGATCCAGCAGATACGATCAAAGATATCGTGAAGTACGCAGAGATCGCACGCCGCGAGGGCATCCTCTCACTTGAGAATCATGTTGGCGAGATGACCGACGAGTTCATTATTCGTGGCATCAAGATGGCCGTCGACGGCACAGACCCCGAACTCATCCGTGTCATCATGGAAACCGAGCTCGAAGCCATGATGGATCGCCACATGCAAGGCAAGATGGTCCTGGACAACTTCGGAAAGTACGCCCCCGCCTTCGGGATGATCGGGACACTCATCGGGCTCATCCTCATGCTTGGGTCTATGGAAGACCCCTCAACAATCGGCCCATCAATGGCCGTGGCCCTGATTACCACCTTGTACGGCGCGATCATCGCCAATGCGTTTGCAGGACCAATCGGTGACAAGCTCTACGCCAATGACCAAGAAGAAACCCGTCTCAAAACCATCGTCATCGCAGGCGTCATGGCAATCCAGTCCGGCGACAACCCACGCGTTGTCGAAAGCAAACTCCTGACCTACCTACCACCGGCCCAACGCGATGCGTTCCTCGAAGAGCAGGCCGCCTAAGCAGCTCCGCAAAATGAAGGGAGATCCATATGCCTGAGAAGAAAAAAGCTCCCAAAGCATTGGTCCCTGAATGGGTCGTCACCTTTGGTGATCTCATGTCGCTGCTGCTGTGCTTCTTTGTGCTACTGGTCTCGTTCTCGGAGATGAAGAAACCACGCGAATACCAAAAAGTAATCGATTCAATCAACGAAGCCATGGGCTTCAAAGGCGGAATGGGGCTCGCCCACCTGCTCGAACAGGCAGACAACTCGATGGTCTCCAACCAAGAAGAACGAGCAAGGCGGGATGGAAACGAACGATCCACCAATAAAAATAACGACGACAATGTCCAAGGCCGCGAAACACTCGTCAATATCGTCCAAGAGGGCGCCCGCCACGCAATCGGAGGCTCGATCATGTTTGAAGTGGGGGAGTTTGAGCTTTCCAAACGCAACCAAGACATGATTCGAGAATCCATCGCCCCCAAAATTCGCGGGCTCAACTACATCTGCCCCATCGTCGGCCACGCATGGGGGCTCGAAGAGAAACGGTCGGGACTGGGCTTTGACGAGTTGGGATACCGCCGGGCTCAATCCGTCAAAGATTTTCTGGTCCGGGAATGTGGTGTAGATGCAGCGATCCTGCGGATTGAATCGGCTGGCGATACCGAACCCATGTCACTCAACGATGGTTCGGGACAAGCGGGTGGGTCTAATCGCCGAGTTCAGGTATATCAGACGGGCCGAACGGTCTCGCAGACGCATCCAGACCCGAACTTTACCGGCGCAGGCAACTGATTTATGGACAGTCCAACCCATTTGGACGAGTGAGGAAACATCATGGCCGATGACGAAACCAATACCGACAGCGCCGATAAGTCTTCTGGTGAAGCCAAAAAAGGCGGCGGCCTGAAGATGATCATCGTCATCGCCGTCATCATGGTCGTCGAGGGTGCCGCCGTGTTCTTCCTGGTCAACATGATGAGCGGCCCCAAAGGCGCCATGGCGAGCGAAATGGAACTGCTCGAAGGCACCGGCGAAGATGCCCCCGTTGAAATCGAACTCGTCGAGGAACGCTTCCAAAATATGTCCACCGGGCATGTCTGGGAATGGCGCGTCCAAATCGTGCTCCGGGTCCGCCAGAAAAACGCCGCCCATATCGAAACCATCAAAGAGCGTGACGCGGCACTTCTCAAGGAAGGCATCTCGATGATCTTCCGAAGGGCGCAAGATCGGCACCTCCGCGAGCCGGGCCTCGAAACTATTACCCGTCAGTTGACGACCTATGTCAACGAAATCTTCGGCACCGATGCCGATGGGATGCCACGGATTGATCGTGTACTTGTCCCAGAATGCAAGGGTTTCCGCTCAGACACTTGAGTCTTGAGGCCGCAGCAAACCGGTGATCTGGGATACTCAAATCAGCAACAGGGCAATTTCTGCGCTTGAGCGCAAAGACTGGACGAGATCGGGGTCGTGGTCCGATATATTGCTCATCGCCGGGAGTCGGCGTGTGTTGTATGTATGAGCGGGCGGAGCCCGAAGGAATCCACAATGGCCGACGAAGCCGAAAATACACAACCAGAAGACCAGTCCCAAAGTCCAGATGCCCCCGATGCGTCCGATGCCCCCGCAGAGGCCGATCAAACCCCAAGCGGCGAACTCGGTGATGAATCTGGAGCCGAGGATGCTCTTGACGATGCTTCGGCAATCGCTGATGATGTCGCTGCCCAAGCAGATGAAGGCGCCGAGATGACCGACGCCGAGGCCGCCGCATTGGCCGCCGCCATGACCGCGATCAGCGGGTTGGGTGGAGGAAGTGGGGGGAGCGGGGGGAGTGGAAATAGCGGAAACAGTGGGGGGGAGTCTATAGCTCCAAGCCCAAGCAAGGCCGAGGGAACTTCATTTGAGTCCCCAGAGTTCGGCAAGTCCGACTGGGCTGGCCAGAACAGCGATCTTGAACTGCTCTCTGATGTCCAAATGAATGTTCGCATCGAACTCGGCCGAACGCGGATGTTCGTCGAGGATGTACTCCGCCTCGGTGACGGTGCGGTTGTCGAACTTGATAAACTCGCCGGCGACCCCGTGGATGTATATGTGAACGATCGCAAGGTCGCCCGAGGCGAAGTGCTCGTGCTCAATGACAACTTCTGTGTTCGTATCAGCGAGATTCTCGATCTGCGTGAAAACTGATCGAGTTGAGTGATTTGTACCGGGCGGAGGATCCGCCCGAGAGAAAGGCCAGGATGGCGACATGTGGATTCTTACCCGGGTGCAACTCTGCACTCTACTCACGCTCTTCATCACGACCCATTCCGTCGTGGCCCAGCACGGCCCATGGGATGGCGGTTCAGGCACCACCCCCGCTGATTCCGTAGTTGCTGGATCAGGCCAAGAACCCTCGCCGGTTCTCTCGCCGGTTTCCTCGCAGTCTCTCACGCAATCACCCAAAAAACCAATAGTCAAGCCCGTCAGCGAATCCAGGCCGCTGGGAATGCCCCGTGTTCGCCAAGAAGACCAGCCGCTCGGTGGCGACGAAATCACCACGCCAATGGTCCTTGGCAAAGACTTTGTTCGCACCGTCGCCGCACTCGGTGGCGTGCTGCTCCTGATCTTTGCGCTCGCCCATGTATACAAAAAAATAGTCCGTACCCGAGGCGGACTCAGCGGGCAAATGGGCGCCGGCGGGCGAGCCCCAGCAGGGCTCGTCGAGGTGCTCGGGCGGTACCCGATCTCCACTGGCATGACGCTGGTGGTGCTCCGGTTTGATCGCAAAGTGCTTCTGCTCTCACACGCCGGGGGCGGACGGGGCAAGAAGGGCATGTCGGGGCCGGGGGCCATGCAAACGCTCTGCGAGATGGACAGCGCCGAAGATGTCGCGTCGATCCTTACGAAAGTACGCGATGAGTCGGGCGATTCAATCGCCGCTTCGTTTGAACGAACACTTCAAGAAGCCGGCAACGCGACCGATCAAGAAATTTCAAAGGCTATGTACAAATCCACACCAGGCCTACATGTCCAGCCTCCGCGCCGGATCGCGCCCGGATTCGTGACCAACGACGAGGGCGACCGGCTCGAACTGACTTCGCTCAATGATTCTTCCGCCGCTTCGCAGGTTCTGCGTCGTCGGCTTGGCGCCATGCGGAGAGGGCGTTGATCCATGACAATGATTCGTTCCATCCTGATCGCTTTGCTGATGACCTTGCTGGCATCAACTGCCGTCGCCCAACTCGGTCCGAGCGATACACATTCAAGCCCGCCAACAGCCAGGTCTTCGAGTGCGAGTGACGCCTTCAACCCCCTGAGCATGCTCAGCGAAGCCGGATCAGTAATCAACTCAGCCAGTTCGCTCGGATCAGGCATTCAGGGCGGCCCCGGACAGTCATCAACCGATGGCCCGCCACAATCAGGATTGTCAGTCACGCTCAACATCATGCTCCTGCTAACGGTGATCGCTCTGGTCCCGTCGATCATGCTTATGACAACCAGCTTCATCCGCATCATGGTCGTTCTGGCACTCCTCCGCCAGGCCATCGGCACCCAGTCGCTTCCGCCCGGACAGGTGATTACAGGGCTGGCGATCTTCATGACCGCGCTGGTCATGAAGCCGACGATTGATCGCATCTGGTCCGACGCGGTCATCCCGTACCAGAACGGCGAGGTCCGCGATATGGATGAACTCTGGGTTCTCGCCTCGACTCCCATGCGTGATTTCATGTTCGATCAGATCGAAGCAACCGACAACTGGTCATCGCTCTACATGATCCTCAACTACCAAGGCGTCGATACCTCCGAGCCCGAGTCCATGACCCGAGGCGACATTTCAACAACCACACTGGTTCCCGCGTACATGCTCAGCGAACTCAAGGTCGCATTCTTGATGGGCTTCCGAGTGTACCTGCCGTTCCTTGTGATCGACATGGTAATCGCATCGCTGCTGATCTCGATGAGCATGATGATGCTCCCGCCGGTGTTGATCTCACTGCCGTTCAAGTTGATGCTGTTTGTGCTTGTCGATGGCTGGACGCTGATCGTCGGATCGCTGCTCGAAAGCTTTGTTCAAGAAGGCGACAGTTCACGCCTCAGCGCAACCGCCGCTGCGGCGATCCCGATCTTCGTTCTCGTTCGTATGGTTCAAAAGGGCGAGTTGAATCCCGATGACCCCGATGATCCTGATGACCCCGATGCGATGGTCCGGGGGGCGGCCAATGATTGACGAAGCCGCGATCCAGATGGTCCGCGATGCGTTGTACATCGTCCTGTTAATCGCCACCCCCTTGCTCTTGGTCGGCATGGCCCTGGGGCTTGTGATCTCATTGATCCAATCCGTAACCTCGATCCAAGACCAGACCCTGACCTTTGTACCCAAAATCATCTCGTTGCTGGTGGTTGTGATCCTGCTTTTGCCTTGGATTCTGACTGTGCTGGGCGAGTTTGCCGTAGAAATGATGCAATTGTTCTGATGGAAATGATCGAACCCATGTTGGTGCATGTGCTGCCGTTGATGCTGGTGGCTGCCCGGTTAACGGGGCTGTTTTTGTTTACGCCCTTGCTGCGATCCGGGACGATTCCACGCGTATTCAAGGCCGTATTTGCGTTCATGTTCGCCATCGCGTTGTACCCCTCAGTCCCGCATCTTGATCCGATGGTGACTATTGATACGATCCAGTTGATGCCGCTCTTGTTCGCCGAGTTGTTGATCGGGGTCTCAATTGGTCTCATCGCCGCGATGCCGTTCTACGCGATGCAGATGGGCGGCTTTGTGATGGGCTACCAGGTCGGTTTGTCGCTGGCCGAATCATTCAACCCGGAACTGGACTCGAGCGGTTCGGTGATTGGGCTGCTGTTATTCTTTCTGACCATCTTCATTTTCATCGGGCTCGGCGGGTTTGAACTTTTGTTCCTCGCGCTGGCCGAATCATTCCACACCGCGCCGATCGGGATGTTCACCGCCGGCGATGTGCCTCTGGATATGTTCGTTGAAGTCATTACTTCTGGATTCGAACTGGCGATCCGTGTCGCCTCGCCCGTCATCGCCGCCGTCGCGATGTCGCAGGTGGCGATGGGTCTGGTCATGAAGACCATGCCGCAGGTTAATATTATGAGCATCGGATTTGCGATTCAAATCCTGACCGGGCTGATCCTGCTCATGCTGATGATCAATGTCATGGGTGTCGTC
>JAESRA010000066.1 GCA_016764895.1 Phycisphaerales bacterium
GCTGGGGGGGGTATTTATTGATCGGGGGGGTCGGGTTGTTGAGGAATCGAGTGTTGGGGCGCGGTCGATCCGGGAGATGGGGGAGCGGATTGCGGGATATTTGATTGGGCAGCGTTGGCCTGGGAGTGAGCGGTTTGGGATGGTGGGGGGGCGTGATGTGGTGAGCGGGCGGGCATCGCCTGAGGTTGCTACGGTGTATGAGCAGGGGATTGTGGCGACGGCGTTGCTGCGGTTTGCTCAGATGGGTCAGGAGCCGATTCATCGTTTGAGCCGGGAGCAGGCGTTGCGGATATTGAAAGATTTGGGTGCTGTTGAGCCTGGGGAGCAGTTGCCTTGGGAGGACGGGATTGGGAGCGCGGCGTGTGTGATTGCGTTGTCGTATCTTGAGGACGGGGAGCTTTGGGCTTTGAGGGCTGGGGGAGATAAAGACATTTTGCGGTTGCAGGAGCGTTGTTTGATGACTTTGGTGGGGTTGTATTCGCCGATTGATGGTTTTTCGGATTCGGTTCCGGTGCCTGCGCGGGGGTTGGTGTCTTGGGCGATGGTGCGGTCTGAGAATCAGCATGCAGCCGAGGCGGTGCGGTCGGTATTTCGGGATACGACTCAGGGGCAGTTGGTGGGGCAGATGCCGTTTTTGGGATGGGCGGAGTTGGGGCTTGCTCGGGGGGCCAGTGAGGTTCCCGCGGCTGGGGTGCTTGGGCAGATGCGGAGCCGGATGTGGGCGCATCAACTTGGGAGATCGGATTTGGAATGGCGGGACCGTGATTTTGTTGGGGCGGTGGTGTTTACGACGGGGAGCAATGCACTTCCTACGAGCGGGAATCTTCGTCCGATTGCGATGGTGTGCTCGATGCTTGGTGATGAGCGGTTGACGCCTGGGACGATTGCTGATGGGGCGATGGCCAGCGAGATTGGTCGGGTGGCGTCGGCGATGCGGTTTGTGGATCAACTGGTGATGGATGAGCGGAGCGGGTTTATGTCGCGTGCTCCGGATCGGTGTGTGGGGGGGGTTCGGGAATCGCTTTGGGAGTGGAGGGTGAGCCCGGCGTGGAGCGCGATTGCACTTTTGGCGGCGGTGGAGTTTGAGCGGTCGATTCAGGAGATCGGGGCGCGGGGGTTGCCGGCCCAGCAGCCTTAGAAAGTGGCGGGGTGATGGTTGTAAACGCTTGCCAATACAGGGGTTTTATCTGCGTGCAATTGATTTGGTTTTGGGGTATTTTTAGGGTTTAAAATTGGGTGAGTGCCTATGATTGGCATCCCCAAAAACCAGCAGAATCGACGGCCCATGACCGAGGGTTTGGAGAGTGCTCAAGACCACTTTGGGGGGTGGAGATATTGATTTATGAGCGACGATCAAGGAACTACGCCATCGAGCGGCGATGCCGATCAACCAGAATCCAAAGCGCCGGGCCAAACTCCAGCCGGCGGGATTATTATTGATCTGGATATCGAGCGTGAGTTGCAGGACTCGTACCTGACTTATGCGATGAGCACGATTATGGATCGTGCGTTGCCTGATGTTCGTGACGGGCTCAAGCCTTCGCAGCGGCGGATTCTCGTGGCGATGAATGATCTTAATTTGCGTCCAAACAAGAAGCACCTCAAATGTGCGAAAATTTGTGGCGATACATCGGGGAACTATCACCCGCATGGTGAGTCGGTGATTTATCCGACGATGGTGGGGATGGCGCAGCCTTGGAAGATGAACACGCCGATGGTTCAGCCTCAGGGGAACTTTGGTTCGATTGATGGTGATCCGCCGGCGGCGATGCGGTACACCGAGGCGCGGATGACGCATGCTTCGATGGACATGATGCAGGATTTGAAGCTTTCGACGGTTGATTTTATTCCCAACTATGATGATCGTTTGCTTGAGCCTACGGTTTTGCCTGGGAAGTTTCCGAACTTGTTGGTTAATGGGGGGATGGGGATTGCGGTGGGGATGGCGACGAGTTTGCCGCCTCATAATCCGACTGAGATTCTTGATGCGATTGTTCGGTTGGTGAACAAGCCTGAGATTGATCTTTTGGAGTTGATGACTGATGAGGTTGATGAAGACGGGGATGTGATTCGTCGTGGGGTGCAGGGGCCTGATTTTCCGACGGGGGGGCGAATTCTTGGTCGAAGGGGGATTATGGAGGCGTACACCTCTGGGCGCGGGCGCGTGACAGTTCGCGGCAATGTGCATGTCGAGGAGATGCGTAAGGGGCGCGATCAGCTTGTGATTGATGAGATACCGTATTCGCTTGTGCAGAACTCGCTCGTCGAAAAAATAGTTGATGCGGTCAAGGATGAGCGGATCACGGATATTTCTGATGTGCGTAATGAGTCTGGGCGGAACGCGCAGACTCGGATTGTCATTGAGCTTAAGAAGGGTGCTGATCCGGCGGTGGTTGAGAACCAGTTGTATCAATGCACGCCTTTGCAGCAGACTTTTAGTATTATCAATATCGCGCTTGTGAATCGTCAGCCTCGGACGATGGGTATTAAGCAGATGATGGAGTGCTATGTCGAGCACCGCGTTGAGGTGATTACTCGGCGGACGCAGCATTTGTTGCGTGAGGCCAAGAAGCGGGCGCATGTGCTTGAGGGGATGATTTATGCGGTGGTGGATATTGATGAGATTATCAAGCTGATTAAATCATCGAAGACGCGCGAAGAAGCGATCGGGAAGCTGATGGAGCGGAAGTACACGATTCCTGCTGACCATCCGGCGGCGGGGGTGATTCCACAGCGGCTTATGGAGATGGTCCGGGCTGCCGATGATCGTGGCGGGACTTCGCTGACGCGGGTGCAGGCCGAGGTGATCGGCGCGATGCGTTTGTTGCAGCTTGTGGGTCTTGAGATTGAGCGGCTGGTGAAGGAATATTCTGAGTTGGTTGTCGAGATCGAGGGCTATGAGGAGATTCTTGCGAATCACCGGATGATTCTCGACATCATCGTCGAGGACTGCGAAGAGATGAAGGCCAAGTTTGGTCGTGATCGGTTGACCACGATCGAGGATGCTGCTGGTGATATTGATATTGCGGCGTTGATCCAGGAACAGGATATGGCGGTGACGATTTCGCATCAGGGGTATGTCAAACGGGTGGCTTTGGAGACTTACCAGGCCCAGGGGCGTGGTGGTAAGGGGATCAAGGCGTCGGACTCGAAGGATGATGATTTTATCGAGCACTTGTTTGTGGCTTCGACGCATGATGACTTGCTGTGCTTTACGGATTCTGGGCGTGTGTTTAAGCTCAAAGTGTATGAACTGCCTGAGATGGGTCGGACGAGCAAGGGTCGGCCGATTATTAACTATATTGATCTCAAAGATGGCGAACGGACTTGTGCGTACCGGGCGATCAAGGACTTTGAATCTGGGTCGCACTTCCTGACTTTTGTTTCGCGTGGCGGGATCGTTAAACGGACGGCGCTCAAGGAATATCGGAATGTGAATCGTTCGGGTTTGATTGCTGTTGGTCTTAAGGATGGGGATGCGTTGTTTAATGTTCGATTGACGACGGGTGTTGATGACATTATGTTGATTGCGTCCAATGGGATGTCGATCCGGTTCAGCGAGCAGGATGTTCGGCTGATGGGCCGGTCGGCGGCGGGGGTTAAGGGGATTGAACTGGGGAGCGATGCGGAGATTATTGGGGTCGTGCGGGTGCCGATGGTGACTGATGATGATGATTCTGAGGTTCGACATACCGCCAGTGAGGCGATTGATCGGGGCTTGAGCGTGCTGACGATTTGCGAGAATGGCTATGGCAAGCGGACGGGTGTTGATGAGTATCGTGTTGCTCCTGAGAATGGGCCGATGCGGAGCCAGTCGCGTGGGGGCAAGGGTCGGGGTGATATTAAGATCACGGCTCGCAATGGCAAGGCGGTTGTTTCGCTTGGGGTGTATGACTCTGATGATGTGGTTGTGATTTCTCGTGGTGGA
>JAESRA010000067.1 GCA_016764895.1 Phycisphaerales bacterium
GAAGCCATGGGACTCGCCGTCCTCAACAAAGATCAAAAGAAGCAACCCGTCATCATGGGCTGCTACGGCATCGGCGTCTCCCGCACCCTCGCATCCTGCATCGAATCCTCCCACGACGACAATGGCACCATCATGCCCCCATCCATCGCCCCCTACACCGTCCACATCATCACCATCAAACCCAACGAAGAAGGCGTCTTCGACCACGCCTTTGAACTCGCAAACGAACTCGCCGAAAGTGGACTCGATGTCTTGGTTGACGACCGCAACGAACGACCAGGCCCAAAATTCAAAGACGCCGACCTCATCGGCATCCCACTCAGAATCATCGTCTCCTCCAAAACCATCGAAGCCAACGAAGTCGAATTCAAACGCCGCACCGACCAAGGCAAAGCCGGCATGATCCCAAGATCAGAAATCATCCAAACTTGCCTCGATGCCATAGGGTAATCCCAACCAGCGAATACAATTTCTCCCGAAATTCGGGCTCTATCCGGTTGACAACGAACCCAAAATCTGCGACCATACATCATCAGCGGCAACCGTTCCGCCGCGTTATCGGTCTATCCGAGATCACAAGAGGAGATTCACATGCGCCCCATCACCATCTCGCCCCGCACACTCTGCGGAGCGTTCGCTATAGCCGCCATTTCAGGCACAACACTCGCCGCACCTGCCCCCGTCAATCCGGTCTCTCCAGAACTCCGCTGGGCCAACGGCATCTCCGACCAGGTCAACATCATGACCCCAACCCAACTCAAAGGCCAACTCGATCAACTCTCAAGCAGGCAAGACGCCACCCGCGTCCTCGTCACCCTCACCCAAGCGATCACTCCTAACCAACGCACCACCCTCCAAGCCCAAGGCCTCACCCTCCTAAGTTCACTCGGCTCCACAAACTACTTCGCAACCCTGAGCAACTCCGCAGACACCGCCGCACTCTCCCGCTCCACCCTCGCAAGCGTCTCCTCAATCAAAACCCATCAAAAACTCCACAAAGACCTCATCTCAGGCATCATCCACCCATGGGCCGTCTCCAACCAAGGCACCGTCGCAAAGTCCTCCCTCAAAGACCGCGTCAACACCGAATCAATCCTCCTCGATGAATACCAACGCGCAGGAGTAGACCCAACCATCGCCGTCGTCGTCATGTTCCACAAAGACGCACACTTCAACGCCCACGCTCTCCGCCTTGCCAATCAACTCGGCGCCAAAGTCGCCTCCGAAATCTACTCCGTCAACTCCGTCATCCTCCACATGCCCGCCTCCCGTATCCAAGAACTCGCAAGCGACGACGCCGTCATGTGGGCCGAGCCACCCCTCCCAGGCATGTCAACCCTCAACGCCGAAAACAGAATACTCACCGGCGTAAACACCCTGCAAACCGCCCCCTACAACCTCGACGGCTCAGGCATCACCGCACTCATCTACGACGGCGGCAAAATGGCAAGCCATACTGACTTCGGCTCACGCATGACCGTCGGCCAATCAGACACCGCAGGCATCTCAGACCACGCCACCCATGTCGGTGGCACCGTTGGCGGCGACGGCGCCGCCTCAAGCGGACAAAACAGAGGCATGGCACCCGGAGTTGACCTCATCTCCTACGGCTTCGAACAAGCCGGTGGACTCACCGAAGGATTCCTCTACACAGACCCAGGCGACATCGAAGCAGACTACACCGAAGCCATCAACTTCTACGGCGTAGACATCGCAAACAACTCCATCGGCACCAACACCGCACCCAACGGATTCCCCTGCGACTGGACAGGAAACTACGGCATCACCTCCGCACTCATCGACTCCATCGCCGCAGGCTCTCTAGGTTCACCCCTCAGAATCATCTGGGCAAACGGAAACGAACGGCAAGTCACCCGCTGCCTCGGCGATGACAACGGAAACTTCGGCGAATTCTTCTCCACCGCTCCACCCGCCTGCGCCAAAAACCACATCACCGTAGGCTCAGTAGATTCCAACACAGACCTCACCAGTTCCTTCTCCTCCTGGGGCCCAACAGACGACGGCCGCATCAAACCAGACATCTCCGCCCCCGGATGCCAAACCAGCGGCGACGGCGGCGTCACCTCCACCGGCTCCTTCTCGACCTACACCGTCAAATGTGGCACCTCCATGGCCGCACCAACAGTCGCAGGCATCGCCGCCCTCATCCTCCAGCAATACAGAGTCACCTTCCCAGATCGAGACGACCTCACAAACGCCACCCTCAAAGCACTCCTAGCAAACTCCGCCGACGACAGCGGAAACCCAGGACCAGACTACCAATACGGCTACGGCTCCGTCCGCGCCATCGACGCCATCGACACCGTCATCGCCGAGAACATCGTCGAATCAGAACTCCCCCAGGGTGGCACCTACCAAGGTATTATCATCGTCCATCCAGGACAAACAGAACTCAAAGTCACCATCGCCTGGGACGATGTCCCCGCCGCTCCAAATGTCTCCCCCTCCCTCGTCAACGACCTTGACCTTCGCATCATTGACTCCAACGGCAACATCTACCTCCCCTGGACCCTCGACCCAGCAAATCCAAACGCCAGCGCCGTCCAAACCTCCGCCGACCACCTCAACAACATCGAGCAAGTCGCCATCTCCAATCCAATCCCCGGCGCCTACACCGTAGAAGTCACCGGATTCAACATCGCCCAAGGCCCAACCCAATCCTTCGGCATCGTCTCCTCTTCCACCCTCATCAACTGCTCCTCCGCAGGCATCATCGCCATGGGCGGCAACAACTTCTCATGCAACGGCACAACCTCCATCCAAGTCATAGATTGCGACCTCAACACCTCCGACTTCATCATCGACACCGTTGATGTCATAATCTCCTCCGACTCCGATGCCGGATTCATCCTTACCCTCACCGAAACCGCCCCAGAATCCGCAACCTTCACCAGCTCCTTCTCCTTTGCAGACACCGCAGGTTCCAACCTCCTCGTCTCCGAAGGCGACACCCTCACCGCAACCTACAACGACCTCGACGACGGCACCGGAAATCCAAACCAAGTCATCGCCACTGCAACCATCGACTGCACTCCTCCAGAAATCTCCAATGTCACCACCACAAACATCGAACCACGCGCAGCAACCATCACCGCCGACACCAACGAATCTGCCAAAGTCACCGTCAACTACGGGCCATCCATGGCCTCCCTAAACGACTCCGTCAACGGCTCATTCAACACCACCCACGCCCTCAACATCGCAGGCCTCACCGATAACTCCACATACTTCTACACCCTCGATGCCATAGACCTCGCAGGAAACACCACCACCGACAACAACAACGGAAACGGCTACACCTTCACCACCCCAGACATCCCAGACTTCTTCACCGAACAATTCGAATCAGGCCTAGACCTCCAAGGCCTCACACTCACCCTCACACCAGACCCAGGACCAGAAGGCTACACCGCAACCATCCAACCACTCGACGGAGGCATTCTCCCCTTTGAACCCACCGCAGGCGATTCACTCTCCCTCTTTGACGATGATTTCGAACTCATCACAATCACAGGTGGAAACTCAGTACACATCTACGGCCAACCCTTCACATCCTTCTACATCGGCTCCAACGGCTACATCACCTTCGGCGCAGGAAGTTCAGACTACACCGAATCCCTCTCAGAACACTTCGACCTCCCAAGAATCTCAGGCCTCTACGACGATCTCAACCCCTCAGATTCAGGCACAGTCTACCAACAACAACTCACAGATCGCATGGTCATCAGCTACGATCGCGTCACCGAATACGCACGCGGAAACCAAAACACCTTCCAAATCGAACTCCGCTTCAATGGCATCATCGTTATCTCCTGGGAACGAATCGACTCAGGCGACGCCATAGTCGGCATTTCAGAAGGCGTAGGACAGGATCCAGACTTCATCATGTCCGACCTCTCCTCCTATCCCCTTCCCACAACCTGCCGCGCAGACCTCAACAACGACGGCATCCTTGATTTCTTCGATATCTCAATCTTCCTCATCCTCTTCAGCAACAGCGACCCCATCGCCGACATCAACCAAGACGGCCAATGGGACTTCTTCGATATCTCAGACTTCCTCCATCTCGTCTCCGCCGGCTGCCCATAACCAGCCCATCCATATCACCCACAAACCGGGAGACATCTCCCGGTTTTTTCATGCCCAAATTCCTCCCGCAAGGCCTACGATTCCAACATGACCACCACCAGCGACCAAATCAATGTCCTCCTCATCGGCGGCGGCGCACGCGAACACGCCCTCGCCCAAGCAATAACCAAATCCCCCAAACTAGGCACCCTCTACGCCACACACACACAAAACCCAGGCATCGAAACCCTCGCCCAGCCCGTAGACATCGACTACCAAAATCAAAAATTCTACCGCCTCATCCAGTTCTGTGACCAAAAAAACATCCACCTCGTCGTCATAGGCCCAGAAGAACCACTCGCCCAAGGATGGGCAGACAAACTCTCCAAAAAAGCCGACGGCTCCCCCCGCCTAGTCTTCGGACCCTCCCAAAACGGCGCAAAACTCGAAGCAGACAAGGCCTACGCCAAACAAATCATGCGAGCCGCCTCCATACCAACAGCAGAAGGAAAAACCTTCCGCGACGCAGACCACGCAGACGACTACATGAACACCCGCGACGAGCCCTTCGTCGTCAAAGCCACCGGACTCGCAAAAGGCAAAGGCGTCATCGTACCAAACACCACCGAAGAAGCCCTAGACGCCATCGATCAAATACTCCGAAAACGAGCCTTCGGCGACGCCGGTAACGAAATCCTCGTCGAAGAAAAACTCAAAGGCACCGAAGTCTCCGTACTCGCACTCTACGACGGAAAAAACATCCTCGTCCTCCCCCCATGCCAAGACCACAAACGACTCCTCAACAATGACCAAGGCCCAAACACCGGAGGCATGGGAGCCTTCTGCCCATCAGGCACCCTCTCCGATGAACTCAGCCGCCAAATAGAATCAGAAGTCCTCGTACCCGTAGCCGATGCCCTCCGCCGCGACGAAATCGACTTCAAAGGCGTCCTCTACGCAGGAATCATGCTCACCCCCGGAGGCCCAAAGGTCCTCGAATTCAATGTCCGCTTCGGCGACCCAGAATGCCAACCCCTCCTAGCACTCCTCCAAACCGACGCCCTCGAACTCCTCACAGCAACCGCCGCAGGAACCCTCGACAAAATCGATGTCCAATTCTCAAACGACCACGCCGTCACCGTCGTCCTCGCCACCGACGGCTACCCAAAGAACCCAAAAATCGGCGATGTCATCACAGGCATAGAACAAGCCGAAAAACTCGAAGCCGTCCACATCCACCACGCCGCCACAAAACTCACCAAAGGCGACCTCTACACCAACGGCGGCCGAGTCCTCTCCATCACCGCAACCGCCCCAACACAAGACCAAGCCCGCGACCGTGCATACGAAGCCGCCGACCTCATCAACTTCAAAGACAAACAACTCCGCACCGACATCGCCGCCCCAATCCCCGCCAAAGTCTAACACAATCCAAAATCCCACGCTTCATTTGGAAGATTATACACAGATACACAGATACACGGGCGCACGGGCGCACGGATGCACGGGCGCACGGACTCGCGGGTGCCCCGACTCGCCGTCTTCGGCGCAGTCGGGTCTTCTCATATCTGGGTGCCACTACTCGCCGTCTTCGGCGCAGTAGTGGCTTGTAAACTGTTGGTATTCCTAAGACACTACTGCGCATAAAAAAGCGAGTAGTGGCACCCAAGCCAACTCTTCCTCCCTCTCCCCTGGGGAGAGGGCCGGGGTGAGGGCTCCTGACTTCTACTCTTCCTTCCAAACTTCTGCCTTATCTTCTTCTACTCTTCCCCGCCCGCCACCAAAGCCCCAATCCAAGCCCCAGTCCCTCCCGCTTCAGCAGAACCACACACCCAAACCAGTTCAATACCATCCCCAATCCCCCGCGAGAGCAACAACCGAATCCCTTCATCTCCAGACTCAATCGACACTTCAAACAACTCCGTCTCCCCATTCCGGGCAACCAACTCAACCTCTCCGATCCCTATCAAAGTCCCCGCAGACTCTTCCCCATCAGAAAGCTCATAGATCCGCTCGGCCTTCTCTTGGGTCAAAACCCCAATCAACCGATCAATGGCCTCCCGCTGCGATGCCGATACCACAACTCCCAGAACTTCCCAACTATCCAACTGCGCCTTGCACACAAACCGTTCAATTCCATCAGTCCCTAAAATCCGTACTCTCCCAACATCCGCCTGCCCCATCTCGCTCGCCGTCTGATGCACATACGCCAGCGGCGCGGGTGTCAGTTGGTTCAATCCCGCAGTCTTGATCGCCACAAGAACCGGGTTGGCCCCCTCCACGCTGTACCGAGCAAATATCTCAGACCCTGCTGTATCCACCGCCGCACCGATCTCGATCATCGCACCAGATTGAAAACCAGTTTCACGCCCAGAAATACGAATCCGGGCCATCGGAGAAACCAATCCCGTCAGATCATCCGTATACACCGACGCATCATAAAACCGTTCCACCTTCAGTCCAAGCGTCAGTCCAAGCATCGACTCCACCATCGCCCCATCTGCCCCAACAGACCAAGGCTCAACCACACCCCATCCCTCTCCAGTCCGCTTCAATCCAACAAAATCCCCCCCCGCCCGAACCTCGGCCCCAAACACCTGCGAAAGTGTAAAGTCAAACAACTCCGTCGTCCGCCAAGACTCAAACCCGTCAACCAAAAACAAATCCCGAAGCGAACGCTCAATCCGCCCAAACCATCGGCTCCTAGCAATCCCATCAGCCCCGCGAGAAACAACCTCCGCCCGCACAATTCCGCCCGCAGCCTCAGTTCCGAACCGAACCTCCGTTGTCAACCCGCCCCCATCAACAAGCCAAAGCGTCCCAAACATCTCCCCGATCCCCTCGTCATCATCAATAACCGCAAGCGAAGCCGATCCAAGCCCCCGCAGCACTGTCCGAATCCGCGTCGCATCTCCCCCCCACACATCCGATTCATCATCAGTCAACTGCAACACCCAAGAGTCCACCGTCCCCGCTTGACGCCGAGCAACCTGAGTCCCCATTTCAGCCGACTCCACCCGAATCTCCACCACCGAAACCGCATCAATCCCAAGCCCCCGAACCAACGCACCATCACTCCCCTCCCCAGCCCGATCTCCCATCCCA
>JAESRA010000068.1 GCA_016764895.1 Phycisphaerales bacterium
GAGCCAGGGTGAATCCCGCCACCAGACCTATGAAGAGGGTTACCGCCACGGCAACAGGGGTGAATACCACCAGGGACGGCTCCCTGGGCACGAACAGCCCCCTCCCGATCCAGCACAATCGCCCGATCAGCGAACTGAATACTCAACGAAAGATCATGAGCCACCAAGGCAACCCCGATCCCACGCAAAGCGAGTTCTTGGAATGCGTGCATCGTTTGGAGCTGGTATTTGGGATCCATCGCCGAGGTGGGCTCATCGGCCAGCAGATAGGCGTTCTCTTGCCCATCGAGCTGGGCCCATCCCCGCGCCAGCGAAACACGCTGCTGCTGCCCAACCGAGAGGGTGCCCATGGGTTTGGACGCGAGCCCGGCAAGCCCGAATCGTTCGAGGGCACGCTCCACCGCGGCGGGGTCTTTGGGCAAAGCCAGCCGCCCGAAGGAGACGACGAGCCGAACATCGAAATCAAAGGCGAGTGATGAACGCTGGGCAATGTAGGCGAGGCGGGATGCCCGCTTAGTGCCATTGAGCGTGTCTAATCTTGTTTGGTCGATCTGGACATGACCTTGATCGGGAGAGGCGAGCCCGGCGAGGAGTCGGATGAGGGTGGATTTACCGGCCCCGTTTGGCCCGATGATCGCGGTGATGGTGCCGGGCTCGATGGTGCAACTGACAGCATCCAAGACCCTGGGCCCTTTGGGATACGCAAACGACAGATTGGTCCCGATCAGAGGCATATGAACATGATATGAACAAGATGGGCTCTTGGTTGCCGATTATGCCCGCATATGTCTCTAACGGTCGATACAGTGGCCCATGGCAGAACAATATCGCGCCCGTTTGGTCGCCCACATCTCGCATTCCTCGTATGAACCCGCCCAGATTCCCATCGTCGCCCGCGACCTGAACATCGAAGATGTCGAGGAGTTTGGGGTGGCCGTCCGGGAACTCGCAGCCGAGGAAATCGTGGCCCTTGATGATGCTGGAAAAATCACACTTCCCTTCCGCGAAGACGAGGGCGAAGCCGTCGGCGAGTTCCGATCAACCAAAAGCGGCTTCGGATTCTTCTCGCCATCGAAAGTCACCCACGGCGGCGATGTCTTCATCCCGCCCCATTTGACGATGGGTGCCCTTGATCGAGACACGGTAAGAATCTACTACCAACGCGACCAAAGACGCGAACGCAAACTCGGCACCTTCGAACGCCAGTACTCCGGCGAAGTCATCGACATCATCGCCCGCAAACGCGCCGCATTCTCCGGCGAAATCGACAAACGCGACGGACGCTGGCTCGTCTACCCCGACGGACGCGAACTCACCGACCCAATCATCATCCGCGATGCAGACTCAAAGAATGTCAAACCCGGCGACAAGGTCGTCGTCGAGATCATTGATTACCCCGAAGGCGACTACCTCGCCGAAGGTGTCATCACCAAGGTACTCGGCGAAGCCGGCGATCCAGATGTTGAAACCCAAGCAGTCATCGCCGCCTACGGACTCCCAAGCAACGACTTCCCCGAATCCTGCGTCCAGCAAGCACGCGAAGCGACCCAACGCTTCGACGAAGAAATGGCGTTGTATGAATCTGACGGGATCGAAGCGCTCGATATGCGCCGAGACCTCACCGGCGATCTGATCTGCACGATCGACCCGCCGGACGCGAAAGATTATGACGACGCGATCTCGCTCAAACGCTTCGACAACGGCGACTGGGAACTCGGAATCCACATCGCCGATGTCTCGCACTACATCGCCCCAGACACCGAACTCGACGAAGAAGCCAAGGTACGCGGGAACTCCGTGTACCTGCCGAGATTGGTCATCCCGATGCTGCCTGAAGTCCTGTCAAATGGCATCTGCTCGTTGCAAGAAGGCGTGCTGCGATACGCCAAAACCGCGATTATCCGCTATGACAAGATGGGAAATGTCAAATCCCGAGGCGTGTGCCAGTCGCTCATCAAATCCGCCAAACGAATGACTTATCTCGAAGCCCAAGCACTCATTGATGGCGATCTCGAAGAAGCCAAGAAGCACGCCAAAACGGATTCGCCGCACACGCAAGAAATTATTGATGTGTGCAAGGACATGGATTCGCTGGCGAGGCTCATCCGCGCCCGCCGGAACAAGGCCGGGATGATCCACCTTGATCTCCCAGATGTCGAGTTGATCTTTGACGACACCGGCAAAGTCATCGACGCCCAGCAAGAAGACGACGCATTTACCCACACGATCATCGAAATGTTCATGGTCGAAGCCAACGAATCACTAGCAACCTTATTCGGAGACATGCGCGTTCCCGTCCTGCGAAGAACACACCCAGAACCAACGCCCGGCGATGTTGAACAACTCAAAAAAACCGCGATGGTCGCGGGCTACCGGATTCCCAAAAACCCATCACGCGAAGAACTCCAAACACTACTCAATGCAACAGCCGGAACAGGCGCTGCAAGAGCCGTACACACCGCCGTGCTTCGGACGATGACCAAAGCGGTCTATTCGCCGGCACTCATCGGGCACTACGCGCTCGCATCACACGCATACTCACACTTCACCTCCCCAATCCGAAGGTACCCCGACCTAACACTCCACCGGGCACTGCTCGCCTACCTCAAAAAGACCAAGAACGGCGAGAATTACCCCCGCGACGACGACGCGAAGATCGCATTGGGCAAAATCCTCCGAGAGGATCCGTTGTGCCCAGATGAACAGACACTCAAAGAAATCGGCAACAACTGTTCCAACACCGAAGTCAACGCGGCCCAAGCAGAGCGCGAACTCCGGGCCTTCTTGGTGCTCCAGCTCATGGCCGACCATATCGGCGAGGAGTTTGAAGGGTTCGTCACCGGCGTGACTCCCAAGGGAATCTATGTCCAGATCGAAAAATATTTGGCCGATGGGATGGTCGCCAAGCACGATTTGCCGGGCGATACAACCCGCGACAAACGCCCGCCGAGCTTCAAGATCGACGACCGCACCGGCGCTCTGGTCGACATCCACTCCGGGCGGAGTTATTCGATCGGCGACCGGGTCAGCGTGACGATCGCCCAGGTCGATCTTGCGATGCGGCGGATGGATTTGCTGATTGCCAATCCTGATCGTCGGGCCGCGGGCAAGGCCAAGAAGGGGATCGCAGGAGGTCTCAAGTTTGGCAGCGACAGTGCTGGCGGGCTTGGGGAGACCGATGGCGAGGCCGCGGGATTCAAGAAGGCACCGGGCAGTCAGCGCCGAAGCCAGAAGTCCAAATCACGCGACAAGGGCAAGACCGATTACCGTCGTGATGCGGCGGGCAAGGCCGGGCCTGGTCAAAAGAAAAAGAAGAACAAACCCAAAGGCGGCGGCAAGGGCAAAGGCAAAAGTAACGGCAAGCCCAAGCAGTCCTAACTCTTTCCGGGTGGCATGCTGGTGGGCTTTGCCACCTGCATGTCTTGGTGGTCGTCGAAGACCCGAAGGAGGATAAGAATCCTCCGACGGGGCACCCAGACTTTGTTCCGTTGATTCCTTAGTGATCCCAGCCGAGTGATGAAGCATCGTGGCGGTTGCCATGTAGATCGGTGATGTAAGCACCGGGGGTTTCGCCAGTGTCACATGCTCTGCACCCCCCAATCCCCCCAATCC
>JAESRA010000069.1 GCA_016764895.1 Phycisphaerales bacterium
TGGGGGGGTGAGGATCGTCGTCTGGGGTGGGGATCATAATGGGTGTGGAGTCGGGCTGGGCGAACCCGTCTGTATGTGTTGGTGTTGTATTTGGGGATTGAAAAAGCACGCTAGTGTATCGACATTGTTGGGAGAGTGGAACCGAGATATCCACATGAATATCAGAATAAACGCAAACAGAAACCAAACAAGCGGCATAATATGTCAAGATA
The DNA here is from genome assembly GCA_016764895.1 of Phycisphaerales bacterium. Taxonomy (GTDB): domain Bacteria; phylum Planctomycetota; class Phycisphaerae; order Phycisphaerales; family UBA1924; genus UBA1924. The sequence continues at coordinate 213 of JAESRA010000069.1, forward strand.
GGTAAGAATTTATGATAAAATGCCGATAAGAATACTTGAAGACTGTCATTTTCGATCATTGTATACAGATCTCTCTCCTCCAGCGGGGTGCCGTGTACCCATGGCACCCTGCTTTCTTTTTGCGCACGCTGTATTGCGGATTAGGCAAGACGGTTGAGAGCCTAGCATCGAGTTCCTTTGTAGCTTTAAGTATTAGAGAGAGGCGTAAATGGATTACTCGAACGAATCTATATTGGTGACTGGTGCGGCGGGGTTTATTGGGTCGCATGTTTGCTGCGAGTTGCTTGGGCGGGGCTCTAAGGTTGTGGGGGTTGACAATTTTGATCCGTACTACAGCCGAGAGCTCAAAGAGCATAATCTTCAGATGGTCCATGGTGCCGGCGGGGACTTTTCTTTTGCCGATCAGGATATCTGCTCGGCGGACTCGCTTGAAAGTTTGATGACCAAGCATGGAGTGACTGGTGTTGTGCATCTGGCGGCCAAGGCCGGGGTTCGTCCATCGATTGCCGATCCGGTGGGCTACGCAAAAGTGAATGTGATGGGAACACAATCAGTTCTGTCAGCGGCGACGGGTGCCGGGTGCAAGCGGGTGCTGGCGGCTTCTTCGTCATCGGTGTACGGGAACAACGAAAAGGCACCCTTTGCAGAGAACGATTCTGTTGAGCATCCGATCTCGCCATATGCGGCCACTAAGCGATCGTGCGAACTGATCGCCGATGCGCACCACCACCTGACCGGGCTCCCTGTCGCGATGCTGCGGTTCTTTACGGTTTTTGGACCGGGGCAGCGACCTGACCTTGCGATCAGGATTTTCCTTGGGAAGATATCTAAGGGCGAGACGATCAAGATGTTTGGTGATGGATCAATGAGCCGGGATTTTACCTATATCGACGACATCGTTTCTGGGATGATGGCTGCCTACGAGCGGATTGATTTACACGGGTACCGAATCTGGAATCTTGGGAGCGATCATCCGATGGAATTGCGTGAGTTGATCTCGACTGTAGAAAGTGTTGTCGGGCGTGAGGCAATCATTGATCAGCTTCCAATGCAGCCCGGGGATGTGGACCGGACATGGGCGGATCTGACGCGATCGAAAGAGGAACTTGGCTATGGAGCATGTACTTCGATCCGAGAGGGGATATCGAGCCAATGGTCTTGGATGCAGAAGCACGCCGATGTGATTGGTTGCGGGTAAGGATTGTTGATGGGCTCGCAGAAACCAAGGATCCGAATTTTGCGACATCTTGCTCGGACGGGTGGGACGCTGATTACCAAGTGTCTCGGTTCGATGGACAAAGTGGTGGTGCTCTCTGAGGTGCATCCGGCGGTGTTGAATGCGACGGATCCGATGAAGCAGGCGGTGGAGTGGTTTGGGCTTGTGAGCAAGAAGCAGATGTTGAGGTGGCGGAATCTTCGGGGGCCGCGGTTCGAGCAGTTTGTGTGGGCGTGTCATGATGCGGCCGAGTCGAGGGGGGAACATTTGGTGCTGCGGGATTGGTCGCATCTTGATTATTACGGGAAGCCATTTATTGAAAAGCCTTTGATGGGTTCTGGTCTGCGTGATTCGCTGACGGAATTATTTGAGATCATCGAGGCGTGCACGGTTCGGCATCCGATTGATCAGTATCTGTCGCTGGGCAAGATCGCTGCGATTCCTGAGATAGACTGGGAGTTGTTTCTTGATGGGAATCTGGCGTTTGCAAAATATGCGTTGGAATGCGGGTTTGTGCGGTATGAAGATCTGACGAGTGATCCCGATGGGAAGTTGCGGGAACTGTGCGGGATGCTGAAACTGGATTTTGATCCTAAGTACGCTCAACGATGGGCTTCGTACACGACTGTGACAGGGGACATTGGCAAGCAAGGCGGCGGACGGGGGGCGCGTGAAGTCCAGATCAAATCGTTTAAACGCAAAGCGGTTGATGAAGGGCTTGTTGAGCGGTTCCGTTCTGATGCGCGGTATCAGGAGACCTGCCAGTTGCTGGGGTACGAGGTTTAGCTTTCGTAGCCGAACTCGACGAGTTCATCTTTGAAGGCGGCGTTGAACTGGGCGTCGAATCCTGGAGCAATGGCAGTGAGGGATTGGTTGGATTCGCCCTTGTTCATGAAGTAGACCCCCTTGCGGGTGGCGTTGTTTGAGCCTACGAAGAGTCGTTTGGTGAGGTCGTTTGATTTATCAGTGTTTTTTTCGCGGATTTCGAGTGCGCGCATGGTGTCAAAGGAACTTGCGGTGACGGCTTGCTGGATTTGGTCATCGGTGCGGGAAATTTCAAGGAAACTCAGGATGCCTTTGAGTTGGGTTGTAGGGTCTGCTTTGAGTTCTTCGTAGCGGAGGGGCAGGACGGGGAAGCGGGTGGTGGTACGCCATGAGCGGGCGTTGGAGGCCCAGGTCCCGAAGCCCATCTTCGCAAAGTGGGGATCGCCGTGGAGTGCCATGAAGGATTTTGCGTAGTGTTTTTTGATAACCTGATTGGTGTCGCTTGAGGCGAGTTTTTGGTAGTGAATAGTGCTCAACATCACATCGCGTGGATTGCGGATGATGTGGATGGCTTTGATGGTGCGGTCGAGTTGTGGGTGTTGGTCGGTGAGTTCAAAGTGTGTTTTGATATATGTGGGGCCAGATAGGTCTGGGTCGGTGGGGAGCTTTCGGTGGATGTCGGCGATCTTTGTGGTGACATCAATAGAGTGCTTTGGCGGGCCATAGAGCGCGGCGTAGAGCATAAAACGGAGCCAGGTGTTGCCGGATTTTGGGTAGGAGGCGAGCCAGATGATTGGTGAAGAAGGGGGCATCGGGTGTCTCGGCGAATTTATGTGGAGCACCATTGCGTCCAGAGTGTACGGTATGCATCCTCGACCTTGATGGCATACGCCCTAGCGTCACAGAGCGGAGAGGTGAGGGTTTGATTGCGGAGCTCGTCGCGGGCGTCTTTACTGAGGACTCCTTGGTCGATGATTTCAAGGGCTTTGGCGATGTAGTCGGATTCGGTTGCTGCGATGAGTTCGCCGCGTCCTACAGCGGTCAGGAGCGACGCGCTGACCCGTCCGGCATGGGTTTGTCCGAGCAATGTGAGCGTGGGGACACCCATGATGAGCGACTCGCAGGTGGTGGTGGTGCCGGTGTACGGGAAAGTGTCCAAGGCCAGGTCGAGCTCGTTGTAGGTATCAAGGTGGTCTTTGGTGGTGGGGGCAAAGGTGCGGAGATCGAGACGGGACTCGTTGATGCCTTTATTTGCGAAGCGTTCGAGGAGTTCGGCTTTGAGTTCTTCGTTGGCGAGCTTTGGTGATTTGATCAGCAGGGTTGTGTTTGGCCGCTGGGCAAGAATTTGTGACCAGACATTGATCGATGAATCCGAGAGTTTTTTGAGGTTATTGAATGAGCCGAGGGTGAATGGGCGGGATTCATCGGGCGATTGTGTGGGCGGGGTTTCGTGTTGAGGGGGCTGGTAGCAAAGGAAACAACCTGGGAGGCGAACAAGCGTTTCGGTCGCCAATGGATCTGCTAAAGGCTCTGGATCGGTGATGTTGTCCACGAATCGAGCATCGATTGTCGAGAGCCCGGTGGTGTTGCCGTAGCCGATGAATGTGATTTGAATCGGGGCTGGTCGGGCGGCAAAGACTGGGAGTTTGTGTCCTGAAAAATGCCCGGTGAGTTCGATGAGGATATCGATGTTTTGTGATTTGATAAATTCTACGAGTACGGGGAGGGTCATCGCGTTGCATATATGCCAGTGGTCAGCGCATTCATTGAGCCGTTCGGTGACTTGATCTCTGTGGGACGAAGCAGTGAAGATGTGGGTTTCAAATTTGGTTTTGTTGGTGTTCTGGAGGATTGGTTCTAGGAAGTAGGTGATTGAGTGTCGATGGAAATCGCCTGAGATATAGCCGATTTTGAGTTTCCGGTCTGGGTCTTTGGGGTTGGTGTGTTTGGTTGCTGGGCGGATGTGTGCTTCGAGTTGTGAGCCGTAGTCTTTGTGGGCTTGGAATGCTTGTTGTGGAGATTTGGTATCGTCGTATGAATGGGCAAGAGCAAATAGGTCCAGCACTGCTGGGTGGTTGCGGATTTCAGGTGGTGCTGAGTCCAGGATTTCTATTGCGCGGTGGGCGTGGGTGGTGTCGAGTTCTAGGAGCGCGCAGTTGACAACGGGTTCGGGGAGATTTGGGGATGAGTCACGGACTTGTTTGAGTGTCTTTCTGGCCGCGGCGTATTGCCCGAGTTCTGATTGCGTGGTGCCCAGACCTGATAGGGCTCCGGGGTGGTCTGGCTGGACAGCAAGGGCCTGCCGATAGAGATCGAGTGCTTTGGTGTGATCCGAAGCGAGCGCGTGGAGGGATGCGAGTGTGGCGATAGCGTCTGCATTTTGTGGGTCGAGTTTGATTGCGGTGTTCGCGTGATACAGCGCTCGGTCTTGCTGATCGGTCGCTGCTGCGATCATGGCGGCCAGTGTGTGGGCGTGAGAAGATTTCGGGCTCTTGACCAAGAGACGCGCCGCTAGAGGCCCGGCTTTGTCGAACTGGCCTTGCTGATAGAGGGCGTAGATTTCCTTGATCTGTGCGAGCAGGCGGTTGTGCTTTGCGGCTGTCTGTGGCGATCGTTTATTCATGGAGTGGCCGCCGTGTTTGAGTTGATGAGTTCAGTCGCGATTGCTCTGGCTTGGGCATGAATACCAAGAACAGATTCGAGCGAATCGGCGGGGCAATGGTCGAATCTCTCTAAAGTATTTTGGACGATTGCAGTGATGGTCCCGAAAGCAATCTGCTTCTTGAGGAAAGCCTCAACAGCCGCTTCGTTGGCGGCATTGAGAACAGCCCCGGAACTGCTACCGGCCTTGATAACCTCTTGAGCCATATTGATCGCGGGGAAGCGCAGTGGATCGACTGGCTGGAAGTCCAGCGATCCGATGGCCGTCAGATCAAGGGGTCGTGTTTGCGAGGTGGCCCGGTGTGGGTGGGTCAAAGCGTGCTGGATTGGGCACCGCATATCTGTTGGGCCCATGTGCGCCAGGACTGAACCATCAACGGTTTCAACGATTGCGTGAACAGTGGATTGCGGATGGATCACCGCATCGAGTTGGTCGGCACTTAACCCAAAGAGCCAGTGGGCCTCGACGAGTTCGAGGGCTTTGTTCATAAGGGTGGCGCTGTCGATGGACACTTTTTTGCCCATTGTCCATGTCGGGTGGTTCAGGGCTTGCTCGACCGTGGCATCCTGAACCTCTGCAAGCGATCTACCTCTAAATGGCCCGCCCGATGCGGTGAGTGTCACGCGCCGGATTGATTCTGGCGGCGCAGATGGCGGCGCGTACTGGGGGCCTTCTAGCGAGAGCAGGCATTGCCAGAGCCCGGCGTGCTCTGAATCAACGGGGTAGATTTTCGCGCCGGATTGAAAGAGTGCATCGGTCACGATCTTCCCGCCGGCTACCAGAGATTCTTTGTTGGCCAGCGCGATGTTGATGCCGAGTTGCGCGGCCCGGAGGGTTGACGAGAGCCCCGCGATCCCGACGATTGCGCCGATGACAAGATCGGGCCTGGTATCTTCGACGAGCCGTACCGGGGCGTCTTGGCCGCGGGTGAGCAGGGCGGGGCTAAGTCCGCTTTGGTCAGCGGCGGGATTGCAGAGGCCAAGGGCCGCGCCAGGATGCACGCCAGATTGTTGGGCGAGCTTAGAAGCACTTTCATGAGCGCACAAAGCGACGACCTCATATCGGGTCGGGTGGCGGCCTTGTGCGTTGAGCGCGTTGAGGTGCCCGATGGTGTCGAGGGCTTGGGTGCCTATCGAACCTGTAGAGCCGAGGATAGCGACCCGGAGAATCGCGGGTGCAGGCGGGGCTGGATTGCTCGGGTCTGCGGGCATCTGGACTTATATATCACGGTCGATTGCGGCGACTTCGGCACTGGAGAGCTTCCTGCGTCCGCCGGAATACAAACCCCTTCGGCGCGGTTTAGGCTCGGCGACAGGTTCGGCCTTGGGCTTAGGCTTTGACTCAGGTTTCGACTCTGGCCTTGATGAAGAGTTCGAACCCTCGGTGCTTTGCGTAGCAGAATCAGATTGTGATCGGCCCCGACCGCCGCGACGGCGACGGCGTTTCTTTTTGACAGGCTCGCCATTCTCATCGAGTTCTGGTTTGGACTCCGGTTCCCCGGAGGTTCTCTCTCTGGGCTTGCCAGAGTTCTCGGATCTTGATCTGTTGTCCGTTTTATTTTCCGCGTTGTCATCAGAGCCGGCTGCTGGTGTGCTTTGGCTTCCGGCATCTCCTTCGGATCGTCCGCGACCACGGCGCCGGCGCCGGCGTTTCTTGTTGACCGGATTACCATTCTCATCTACGAGCGGCGAGGAATCATCAATCGGGAGATCAGCTTTCTCGACCAGTTCGGCCTTACGCGCGAAATCTTCTGCAAGTTTGAGGACCGTGGATTCATCGCTTTCTTCGGTGATGTCGATTGCCCATCCAGAATCATCGGTGTCGATCTGAGACCATTCGACAACACTAGGCCTTGGCTTGGTCATCTTGGCGAGTTTTTCGGTGTCAAGATCGTTGCCGTTGGCTTCATACGCATAGAGCGCAAAGCGATCCATCGGGAGCGAATCAGAGACACGAACATCGACCGCTTTGCCCGAACTGAGTTCAACACGGATCAGCGATGAGCGGCGCGTTGAGAGCAGTTCAGAAGCGACTCGCGGATTGACCACAAGCTCGGCGTGGTGGACACTTTTGTGATCAACCAGCGCAGCCAAGTCTCGGAGAGCTGTGTCGGCAACCGAACCAGGACGCTGAACCAGCCCGCGACCACGGCAGGTCGGGCAATCAGCGAAGTGTTGTGATTCCATCGAGCCACGCATACGCTGGCGGGTCATTTCCAAGAGCCCAAACTCAGAGATCGAGGTGACAGAGGTCTTGGCCCGGTCGCGTTTGAGTCGCTCTATAAAGCGGTTCTCGATATCTCTTCGGTGCGACATGTACCGCATATCGATCAAGTCATTGACAACCAACCCGCCGAGGTCTCTCAGGCGGAGCTGGCGGCAAATGGCATCGACTGCCTCAAGATTTGTCCTGTACGCATTGGTCTCCGCATCTTTGGCGCCGCGGCTCTTGCCGGAGTTGACATCGATGGCAACCAATGCTTCGGTTTGGTCGATGACGAGGCGTCCGCCGGAGGGGAGGACAACCTCTCGCGCGTGGATATCTTCGATTTGGCGCTCGATATCAAACGCGTGGAAGATCGGCGCGGTACCGACATAGTGGGCGAGTTTGGCGTGCGATCGCGGAGCGGCGATCTTGACAAACCGGGCGACGCGTTTAAGGGCGGCCTCAGAGTCAATAACAACGCGGTCCATGTCCGATGAGAGCAAGTCACGGACAGTGCGGACCAGTAGGTCAGATTCTGAGTAGAGCAAGCGGGGTTTTCTGCCTCCCTTGCGTCGTTGTTCCATGTCGGACCAGAGCCGCTGGAGGTAAGCCAGGTCACGCTTGAGTTCGGTTTTGTTGCGGTCAAATCCTGCTGTGCGGAGGATAAATCCGAACCCGTCCGGGAGATCGAGCGTGTTGAGCACTTTCTTGGCGGCTTTGCGTTTGTCGTCATCTTCTTCTTTGCGAGAGACACCAACTTTATCCATCCCAGGCATCATCACAAGGAAGCGGCCAGGGATCGAAAGGTACGAAGTCAGCGAGGGGCCTTTGGTTCCCACGCCTTCTTTGAGGACCTGAACAGTGATCTCTTGCCCTCGCTTGAGGCAATCTTGGATCGGTGGACGCTCACGGTGCGGCGTTTTCTTGCCGACGCGTTCGGTTTTATCTTCCCCCTTGGCAAAGTACTGCGGGTGAATGTCGGAGATATGGAGGAAGCCATTAAACTCCGTCCCAAAGTCAATGAACGCGGCCTGGATAGACGCCTCGACATTGGTGACCCGGCCAACATAAATATTGCTGACACGAGAGACCTTGTTGGTGTTCTCGGAGAACACATCTTCGAGTTGCCCGTCTTCAACGATCGCGATCCGGCAGTCTTCGCCGGGGACATAGTTGACGATCATTTCGGTATAGGGGCGTTTCTCTTCGGCTTTGGGCTTGGTCTTTGGATTGGAGGCCGACCTAGAAACCGGCTTGGCATCTCGCTTGGCACCGGACTTGTCATCGAACTTGTCACCTGACTTGGCATCAGGATTGGATTCATCGAAATTTCTGGTAGACGCTGCCTTGGAGGTCCTCTTAGAAGATCTCCGGCGTGTTCTCTTCGGGGCCTGGGCTTCTTGGGTCTGGGCATCGTCGGTCTGGGATTCAGCGGGCTGATCCTGATCGGATGCCTCTACGGCAACAGTTTCGCTGGCGACATCGTCAACGGCTGTTTCTTCGGCAGCCTCTTTGGTAGCCGTCTTCTTGGTTGTTTTTTTGGTGACCTTCTTCTTGGTCGTCTTTTTCGTAGTCTTCTTTGAAGCCGCTTTCTTGGCGGCGGGCTTCTTGACTACTTTCTTAGTCGTCTTTTTAGTCGTTTTCTTGGTTGTTTTCTTGGTTGTTTTTTTACGAGTGACTTTCTTCTTCGTAGTTTCTGGAGTGGATTCAGATTCAGCGGATGCTGCAGTGTCTTTGGGTTCGTCGGTCATAGATAGATTCCTGAGTCGTAAACGAAGGGAGCGTATTTGTAGAATGCAAGGCGACTGGTTGGTCGATCAGCGGGCATCGCGATGGCGATGCTGAATCATCCGTGAAGGTGATTGGTGTGATCGGGTTGGTCAGGCGCGTGCGGTTTTTCAAACGCTTCGCTCGCTCACTGGTTATGCGCGGTGCGTGTCGGGCTGGGCTGGGAAAGCCATCTTCGTCGCGGGGCCGGTCTGGGATGTTTCATTGCTGAAAGACATCAGAGCGGCTGGCGGAGGGCGTGTCCCGGCGGCGCGAGTATGCACACGGCGCGGTGGTTTGGTACCGAGGATCAGAAGACGGAACGGCCGTCGAAGACCTCGGGGATTATTTTGCGGAGCCGATTGAACACATAGCTCGAAGATTCGGCTTCGGAATCGAACCCGATCGCTCGTTTGGCGATCCGTTCGCATCGTTTGGAATCGAGTCCTCTGATCGCCCTTTTGAGGAGCGGGAGGCTCGATGCCGTTACTGAGAGGGTACGCACGCCCAAACCGATCAGCAACGCGGCAAAGGCGGGATCTGCTGCAGATTGACCACAGCAAGAGACAGGGATGTCTCTTTTACGCCCTGCGCGGGCCACATCGCGGACCAAACGCAGGACAGCCGGGTGAATCGGTGTATATAACGACGCCACCCGTTCATTGGTTCGGTCTACTGCGAGGGTATATTGAACAAGGTCGTTGGTTCCGATAGAGAAAAAGTCCACTTCTCGCGCAAAAGCGGACGCCATAAGGGCTGCGGCCGGGACCTCGACCATCATTCCGACCTCAATGTTCGGGTTATATTCAATACCATCCTCGGCGAGTTCTTCCATCTCTTCGTTGAGAAAATAGCGTGCCGAGCGGAACTCGCTGATGTTGGTAATCAACGGGAACATGACCTTCACAGGGCCCAGGGCACTGGCGCGGAGGATGGCTCTGAGCTGCGTGCGGAACATTTTTTGGTTCTGGAGGGAGTACCGGATCGAGCGGAGCCCCAAGAATGGGTTGCGTTCTGGGGTTTCTTCTTGCTGCTGGGTGTATTTGTCGGCCCCGAGGTCGATGGTGCGGATGGTCAGGGGCTTGCCATCGAGCATGTCGATGCACTGTTTGTAGGCGTTGAAATGATCTTCTTCGGTTGGGAGAGTATTGCCTGTGAGGTAGAGGAACTCGGTGCGGAAGAGCCCGACACCCTGGCCCCCGTCATCGAGAAGGCGGGTGATCTCGTCAGCAAACTCGATGTTGCCCAGGAGCTCAATCTCAACGCCATCGGTGGTGATGGCGGGCAGATTAGCAAGCTCGTGGAGCGATATCCGGGCTTCTTCGGCGGATTGGATCAGTGCCTTGTACTGAGTGATGGTTTCCTCGTCTGGATCGAGGATGATGGTGCCCTTGTTTCCATCGACGATAATGTCTTGTCCGTCATGGCATTGGGCGGTGATATTACTTGTACCCACCACAGCCGGCAATGACAAGGCCCCGGCAACGATCGCGGTGTGGGAGGTGCGTCCGCCGAGATCGGTGACAAATCCGATGATGTGGTGCCGATGAAAGCCTGCGGTCTGGGTGGGGGTCAGGTCTCTGGCCACGATGATCGTGTTCTCTCCGACTTGCGAGAGCGAGGCGGCGGACTTGCCGCTGAGTTTGCGGATGAGCCTAGAAGCGAGGTCACGGAGGTCATCAACCTTGGACTGGAAGGTGGAATCTGGGTGCTTTGCGAACCGGTCGGCGAGTTTTTTGAGGGTAAAGCTGGTGGCGTATTCGGGGGTGACATGGTCATCCCCGATCATCGAGCGGATGGGTTTGAGAATGGTTGGGTCGTTGAGGGCGCCGATGTGGAAGAGGAAGATTTTGGCTGCTTCTGTGCCCATTTCGCCGGTGGATTCTTCGTGAAGCGCGTCGAGATCAGCGATTGCCGCCATTCTTGCGAGTTCGAAGCGTTCGAGTTGTGCGGGTGCGTCTTGGGCGTTGATTGCCTGGGGACCAACCCGGAAAGAACGGTCTTCCTCCAATAGATAGACACGCCCGATGACGAGTCCTTTAGAAACCGGGATGCCTGTAATTCGTTTCATATAGAGAGGTATTCGGTGACTATCTTAGCGCAAAGAAGGTTTCAGGGGTAGCTATCGGACGCTTGCTGTATTCCTGAGGAGGAATGGTGTATTTGGTGCTTGACTCGCGGGGCCGAATGATGGACTATACTTTTGATGTAGAGGGCAAAGCTTGCCCCTGCACACAGTTGTAATCCATGGTTTGAGCGAGGCGATAATCGTTGCCCCGAGCTTTGGATTGCCGGTACTAGAACTAGGCAGCAGAACTCTTCACTTTGAAGAATGGGTTTGGATGACTATGCTCACAGGCATATTGGAATGGCCACAGCGCACCGAGGGGCGTGTTCGTATCAACGGCACGACAGTAGACACCGCTGAAGGCATCGAAATCAAAGACGATCCGTTTGTTCCGATTCACTTCGGTGACGAACTCCCCCTGCGCGATGGTTTGCGGGTCGAAGTCGTAGTCGAAATGAAAAAGCCCCGCCGCCGACGGCGCGGAAAGAACAACGGCCCGCGCCAGCCAAGGCTGGTCGTTGAACGCTTTGTCAGCATCGAAGGGATGTCGCCCGAAGCGTTTGCCAATCGCAAAAAATTCGAGGACCTTACATCCATCGACCCTGAGCCGATCCTGAAGCTAGAGCATCCCGGCTGCGCCCCATCGTGCCGATTGATTGACATGTTTTGCCCGATCGGCCGCGGCCAGCGCGGGATGATCGTTTCGCCACCCAAAGCCGGCAAGACGACCCTACTCAAAGACATCACCACCGGAATCCTCATCAATCACCCCGATGTCCATGTGATCGCGCTGCTCATCGATGAGCGTCCCGAAGAAGTGACCGATTTTACGCGGGCCTTCTTGGGGAACCTGGCGCAGCGCGAAGGGGATGCAGAGTGGGACAAGCCGTGGGACCGGGACCGGATCGAGGTCATTGCATCAAGCAACGACCACGACATCAAACGGCACATCGAGATTTCGACCCAAACCATTGACCGTTGTAAGCGGATGGTCGAGAACGGGCAGCATGTTGTGGTGGTACTCGATTCATTGACCCGTCTTGGGCGAGCGTTTAACCGTTCGGGCCGGCATGCCAACTCAGGACGAACGCTCTCAGGCGGGATCGATTCCAAAGCGCTCGAAGTTCCCAAGAGAATCTTTGGCGCAGCCCGCAACACTGAAGAAGGCGGATCACTCACGATCATCGCGACTTGCCTGGTCGATACAGGCTCCCAAGGCGATCAGGTGATCTTCGAAGAGTTCAAAGGCACCGGCAATATGGAACTGATCCTTGACCGGAAGATCGCCGAGAAGCGGTTGTTCCCTGCGATCAATCTTGCTGCAAGCGGGACGCGCAAAGATGAGAAACTCATCGGCAGCGAGCCGCTCAAAACGATTACTGCATTGCGTCGCCGCATGATGAACATGCCGCCGCCGCAGCAGATCGAGCAGTTGCTCGCGGCCTTGGCCCGCTTTGAGACCAACGAGGGGTTGGTCGGTAAGGCTTAGTATAAACTTGTTGTCACTTTGTCACTTTGTCACTTTGTCACTTTGTCACTTTGTCACTTTGTCACTTTGTCATTAGCAGGCAGTTTTGACCGGTGGCGATGCCGGTGTTTATTTTTCATTGGACTTGGGGAGATGGCGACTCAAGAACAGCCCGATATGCACAAGTTGTTTGTCATCAGCCGGGCCTGAGTCGTTGCAGAACTCCCAGATTTGATCGATCATTTCATTGAGTTTGGCGAGTTGTTTTTTATCCACCCAAACGCTGTGCCCGCCGCAGTGGTGGTTGCGTTGATCGGTGCGTGGGTTGACATCGGGATCGCGGGCGCCGCGTTCATACTTGCGGGCCAGTAAACGGGCGAGTGCTTTGGCGAAGGTCATGTGGTAGTCGAGGTTTTTGGGGTCGTCTTGATTGAACCGTGTTCCGATCATGCTTGCCAGTGGCCGGTAGAGTTGTTCGTAGCGTTTGCCGATGAGCCGGGTGTTGGATTCGATGAGCAACCCGCACTCAACGAGTTTCTGGATATGCGGATAAAGCGAGGTACGCGCGCGGGCGAGGAACTCAGCAATATCTGCGGCCGAGCATTCGCCAAGGGCAGCGGCGGCGTCCAAGACTTCCCATCTGACAGGATTGGCAAGAGCCTGCATGGTGGTGGTGTCTTCAACAATAAAAAACGGGATGGTTTCGGGTGGTGTTGTGTGTGGTGTTATTGGTGACATGATGATTTGTGTATTGAATATCAAAAACTAAAATGGTTTGGTGTGATGAATGCCAAGTGTATCACACCTGGTGCATTTGCAGGCAAGGGCTTGCTGGCCGACGGCAATGGAGCCTTGCAGGGCATTTGGGGTCCGATATTTGTGTGACGCTTGGAGGGAATTGTTAAAAATGTACTCGCTTTTGATATAAAATCTGGTATGGTGGAAGCCGGGGTATCACGCCTTATCGGCGCGTTGGTTGTGTATGTGTTAAACCATGAGAGCGAGTACCAGTGATGAATATCAAGTTTGCTTCGATGTGTGCTTTGGTCGGACTTTGTGTTGTGAGTGCCTTTGGTGAAGAGGTTGTTGTCCAGAACGACAGTCTTACAGCCGGAGACAGCGCGAGTATCTGTCCGTGCTTTGTTGGTGGCGAAGAAGCCGCCGTCTGGCTGACATCGCCCTGTGATGGCTCGATCGTGGCGATTCAAATCTTCTGGAGATCACAATTTGGCGGAGCCCCGATATCGCTCGAAGATTCGATCATTGTCTACGAAGGGGGCGCGTTTCCCAATGTCGGCCCCGTCAAGAGCGAACTGCTCTCGCCCGCAATGATCGACGGCGGACTCAACGAGTTCCGGTATACCGATGAGAACCAAACAATCCCGATCAACATCCCGGTGACCGCCGGCGAAGAGTTTGTCGTTTCGCTCAAGTTCTTTAACAACTCGACAGTATTTGGCCCCAGTATTCTCTTTGATGATTCAGGGATCACGCCAGGCAAGAACGCAGTCAAAGTCAACGGCAACCTCTGGCAGTCAGCCGAATCGCTCGGGGTCACAGGCGACTGGATTATCCGTGTCATAGTTGATTGTACAGGCGGTCTTGTTGGCTCGGTATGTCTCGAGAACGGCGGGTGTATTGATGGAATGACCGAAGAAGAAGCCGATTTACTCGGCGGCGTATGGAGCGGCCCCGGATCAACATGTGCAGAGGTTCAATGTCTTGGTGCTTGCGAAATCCCCGCTACCGGAGCGTGCGTTCAGTTTGATCTGGCGACCTGTGATGTGGTTGGCGGCAACTGGTTCGGCCCCGGAACAACCGAGTGTGTCACCTCATGCCCGCCAGACATGAACATGGACGGCATGCTCGATTTCTTCGATATTTCCGCATTCTTGACCGCATTTTCAAACCAGGACCCCGTCGCCGACTTCACAGACGATGGCCAGTTCGACTTCTTCGATATTTCCGCGTTCTTGACGGCGTTCGGGCAAGGGTGTCCATGACTCCTACGATCAAATAAGTGCCGATGTGTTGACGGCCTTGTGTAGAGGCACAAAATCCGTCTCCAGTGACATCCACGCAGGAGTATCAGATGATGAGCACCTCTTCACTGAATGGTTTACTGTCACCGATTCGATTCGGAATATTGGCATGTGTGCTATCGACTCCTGTGCATGCGCAAGACCAGTTTGGGATCGATCAAGCAAAGGCAAGCATGGACGCGGCCGATGTTGCCCAGCCCCAGGCAGGCCCGCCGTTGTGGGAACCGAGCACGCCTACGCAGAACCCATACTCAGAATCCAAGCGTGTGCTTGGAAAAATACTGTTCTGGGATGAACAACTTTCCAGCGACAACACGATTTCATGCGGCACCTGCCACATCCCCGCCAGCGGCGGTGCCGATCCCCGCCCTGGGCTTCATCCGGGATTCGACGAATCATTCTTAACCGTTGACGATGTGCTCGGCTCTCGGGGCGTGATTCGTATGGATGAGATGGACGAGTACCAGCAGAGTGATTCATTTGGCCTTGAGGTGCAAGTGACAGGTCGCGTGTCGCAGTCCAACATGATGGGGATGTTTGCAGGGAGTTTGTTCTGGGATGGCCGAGCAGAACTGAACTTCGTCGATCCAGAGACCGGCGAGTTGCTGTTCCAGTCCGGTGTAGCCGGCCTTGAAATCCAAGCAACCGCGCCGATCTTAAACGAAATAGAAATGGGGCACGCCGGGCGAACATGGGATCAGGTCCGCGACAAGCTCGACCTGGTAAGACCCCTTGCGCTCTCAGACTCAATCCCGCCAGACATGCTCGCGGCCATTGGTGTCGATCCGACCTACGCAGAACTTTTCGAACTCGCATTCGGCGACCCAGAAATCACAGCCGTGCGGATCGCCTTTGCTATGGCAACCTACCAGCGGACGCTGATCCCCAACCAATCTCCATGGGACTTGTGGAACGACGGCGATGACGGAGCGATGACATTTGAGCAGAAAGCCGGCTTTAGCCTGCTCCAAGCCTCGGCGTGTGGATTCTGTCACGCAGCACCAACCTTCAGCAACTTCGATCTTATGGTTGACGGCGTCCGCCCTCCATTCGAAGACATCGGCCGTCAGGCAGTGACCGGGCTGAGTTCTGATCGGGGCAAGTTCAAAACCCCATCAATACGAAATGTCGCCCTGCGGAACCGGTTAATGCACACCGGAGGGCTCGCCGACATCGACGACATCTTTGATTTCTATGGCCACCGCAACGGCCTCGTGCCCTTCTTCGATAACGCTCATTTTCTCGTGCGATCACCGATCTTATTTAGTGAATCAGGCGAGATCGCGGTCAAGGATTTCTTGGTCAACGCCCTCACAGACCCACGCGTCGCAAACGAGACCTTCCCATTCGACCGTCCCGGGCTCTACACAGAACGGGCAGTGCCAAACCCCAAGATCATCGGCAGCGGCGATACCGGTTCGGGCGGCTTTATCCCCAAGATGATCGCGGTGATCCCGCCGAACCTGGGCAACGATGATTTCAAGATCGGAGTTGATTTCGCGCTCGGCGGCGCCCAAGCATGGGTCGCGGTTTCTTCAAATCCGCCCGTCGGTGGGGTTCTTCCTCAAGACGAGTTGATCGGACCGATCACACTCATCGGCATGGGCAACGGCGGCGGCTTCGGAACACTCGCCTACCCAATCGCCAATAACCCAGCACTCGACGGCCAACGCCTGTACATGCAGTGGATCATCTCAGACCCCGCCGGACTCAACAAAGGTGGCGATGGATTTGTTCGTTCACCAGTTGCGCAGCTGGATATATTCTGCACCGAAGCGGTCCCGTGTTCGGTTGCCTGCGCGGCAGATTTCAACGGCGACGGTTTATCGGACTTCTTTGATATCGCGGCGTTCCTCTCTGCATTCTCCTCTGGGCATCCATCGGCGGATCTGAGTGGCGACGGATCATTCGATTTCTTTGATATTTCAGCGTTCTTGTCTGTATTTGGACAGGGATGCCCATAATTTATTCGGCCCTGTTCATTATTGAATAAGGGTCGGCAGTATGCGATTTCCTTGCAACCGTGGGGCTTTTGAGCCGAAGATACAAAGTGGGCAATCGCCCTTGCATACGCTATTACACCGAGATTTTGAATCGGTAGTTAATTTGAAGACTGTTCAACAACCCAAAATGGATCTGTAGGGAGACCAATCCAATGAAGCATCTTTTGTGTACATGTATTCTCGCCGCCGGAGCAGCCAGTGCTCATGGCCAGCTCTCAAGAGTGGTCTACGCCAACGGCATCGACCGTCCTGTGTTTATGACCCACGCCGGTGATGACTCAAACCGGATGTTCGTCATCGAGCAAGAAGGTGCGATCCGAATCATTGATGCGGGCGGCAACCTGCTGCCAGCACCCTTCATCGATATTGACGCGATCGTAGTCGGCGGCAACAGCGGCGGTGACGAGCGAGGCCTCCTCGGTCTCGCGTTCCACCCAGACTACGCCAACAACGGCAAGTTCTATGTCAACTACACAGGAAGCGGTACAGCCACCCGCATCGCAGAATACCAGGTTTTAGCGGGTGATCCAGACATCGCCAACCCAGCCACGGCTCGGATCCTGATGACCATCGGCCAACCATTCTCAAACCACAACGGCGGCTGGATGGGATTCGGCCCAGACGGCTTCCTGTACATCGCTACAGGTGACGGCGGATCGGGCAACGACCCAGGAAACCGCGCAGCCAATCTCGGCCAACTCCTCGGTAAAATCCTCCGCATCGATGTCGATACTCAAGACGCCGGGTTGGAGTACGGGATTCCAGCCGGAAACCCATGGGCCGACGATGGCGACCCCGGTACGCGTGCCGAAATTTGGCACTACGGCCTGCGCAATCCCTGGCGGACAAGCTTCGACAGTGAAACCGGCGACATGTGGATCGGCGATGTCGGGCAAAATGCACGGGAAGAAGTGAATCACGATATCGGCAATGTCGGCGGCAAAAACTACGGCTGGCGATGCCGCGAAGGCTTCCAGGCAACCGGGATGGCATGTACCGCCCCCGATCCATGGACCGATCCGGTGCATGATTACCCACTATCGGGCGGCAACTGCTCGGTCATCGGCGGGTTTGTCTATCGCGGATGTGAACTTGGTGAAGCCTATCAAGGAAAGTACTTCTTTGGTGATTACTGTGCCGGTACCATCTGGACTCTTGATCCAGACAACGGCTACGCCTTGTCAACCGAGTTTGACTTTGGCTTTGGTCTCTCCTCATGGGGAACCGACGAAAGCGGTGAGTTGTACATGGCCAACCTCTTCGGTGGAACAGTGTACAAAATGGTGAATACAAGTGCACCCGATGTGGACGAAAACGGGATTCCAGATGCGTGTGAATCCTCGTGCCTGCCCGACATGAACGGCGACGAAACACTCGATTTCTTTGATATTTCAGCATTCCTGACCGCATTTTCAGCCGGAGATCTAAGTGCGGATTTTACCGGTGATGGCGCACTCGATTTCTTTGATATCAGCGCATTCTTGACCGCGTTCGCCACTGGCTGCCCATAACCAGTTTGTCGTTCCGATTTGCGAAATCGCATATGTGAAGATAGAGCATATGTGAAAAAGAGAAGGTTTGGCGAGGTGTCTCGTTGCAGTGTGTCTGCTTTTGAATAGGACGCTTTGCTGCCCGCTTTGTTGCCCGCTTTGTTGCCCGCATCCAGATCACTACTGATCTGGTTGTGGGCGAACTTGCCGAACCTGTCTTTCTAGCCCGCGCCAGTGAATCCATGCCGGTGAACCCATACCGGTGAACCCATACCGACGACGCTCAATCAGGGAGTAAGTGAGATGAGAAACATGTTTCAAAAATGTACAGTCAGCATCGGAATAACACTGGCAACGCTATCAGGTACCGCCTTTGGAGATGAGTTCGACGGGGTCGTTGATTCCGTCGCATCTACCGCCGCTCTGTCAGGATCGGTAGAGATTCACAACAACGGCATCTTGATCGGCGATTTCAACGCCGAGACAAACCCAACAGGCACCAGCACCATCCCAGGGCTCTTCGGCGGATCGGGCAACAACCCGATCGACATGCAACTCACCGGCGCAGTCAATACCGATCTCAACACCAACCCCACCGGCTCGATGGTACTCGACATCGACTTTGACCTACTCATCATCGACATCGAGAATCTCACACTCGATCTACTGGGCGGCCAAACCGGCGCAGCCCAGCCGACCGTCTCGATGATCTATGACACCTTCCGCTCCGTCAATCCAACATTTCTCTACTTCGGAGGGATTCCATTCGAATTCCCCATCGGCGATGCGTCAACCATCGATCAAGCCGTAGCCACGCAGACAGGCCCAGCCGCAGGCGTGCTCGTTGCATCTGGAAATCCCGATGTCTTCGACTTCACCATCTTGATCCCGGCAGAACTAGCGATCGAACTCACCCTTGGCTTCGGAGATTTCCAACCGCCAGATGACGGGCTCGCACCACTCCCAATGGTCTTGCCTCTGACGGGAATTATCCAACGCATGGGCGATGGTTCAGTCCAACTAACCATGACCACCGAGACACAACAACTCGAGCAGATCACACCGATTGAAGGCGTCACATCACCAGAGATTCCCTTCGAGCTCCCGACATTTGGAGCCGAAACAGCCGGGGTACTCTTTACGCTCACTCCGGATGAACTGGCCGTCGGACTCAGCTACGGCTGGACACTCTTTGTCAATGGCTCGCCTGCGTCCTGTATCCCAGATTTCAATGGCGACGGCGAACTCGATTTCTTCGATATCTCCGCATTCCTCACGGCATTCTCAGCCAGCGACCCAGCCGCCGATCTCACCGGCGACGGCGCGTTGGACTTCTTTGACATCAGCGCATTCTTAACCGCGTTCGCCGCTGGCTGCCCATAAAGTTATTCCCAATAAAAATTCATAGATCACTCAATCGACCGTTCATGTAACGGTCGGTTTTTATGTGTTTATTAGGCTGTATGGTCTAAAAACAAGGGATTATCTCCGAGTTTGGTCTTTGGAAAATGAGGTTTGTGTGCTATTCTTGTTATGCTCATAGGGAGTATTGCTGAGTTGAGTTTTTAGGAGAGAGAATGATGAATCGGAAAGTAAATCTATCGGCATTGGTAATCGTGGCTTTGGCGGGTTCAAGTGCAGGGGCACAGGTGATCGATTGGGCATCGGCTGTTGATGGCAACTGGAACGACGCCTTCAACTGGAGCCCGGCGAATGTTCCCAACCTGATTGGCGAGGACGCAGTGCTTGGGCTGGTCGGGGCGTACACCGTTCATACGATCAATAGCTTTACGATCGGATCGCTGACGCTTTCCAACCCTCTTGTAGTGCTCCAAATCGGGAGCAACCAAACACTGATTTTGAACGGCGACCTGAACAACAGCGGAATTGTCAATGTCAATTTCCAAGGGACGATCTTCAATGCACACCTCAGTTTCAACACCGATGCGACGATTGCCGGCAACGGATCGATCCTGCTCAATGCGCAGAGTGATCCGGGCGATGCGCAGATTTTGGCAAACGCATTCACCGTGACCAACGCAAGCGGGCACCTGATTCATGGCTCAGGTCATATCGCCGGCGCGATGATCAACTCAGGAAACATCATCGCCGATGACCCCGCCGGGGCCGGGCTGCGGCTGGGCGGAACGCTCACGCAGACCCCGGGCGGAAACGCCGGGGCCGATGCGGGGACGCTGTTGCTCGGCAATGGATCCATCACCACCGGCGGCGAACTGCTGTCCATCAACGGCGGTGTGATCTCGGTTCAAACTTCGGCAACCATCGGGAACATCATCAACTCCGGCGACATCGAAGTACCAGGACAAGGCTGGTCGCTGCGTATGAACGGGGATGTCCAGAACAACGGCACCATCACGCTCAACTCAAACGGTGCAATATTCAATGCACATCTCTGGTTTGACGGCGCCACAACACTTGCGGGTTCGGGCAATGTAATGATGGTCAGCGCCGGCGACTTAGGCGACGCCCAGATTCTCACCAGCGGACTCTTTGATGGCACGATCGGCGGGAATCAAACCGTCGAGGGCAGCGGGCTCATCACCGGCGGATCCGATGGCACAATCGTCAACCTCGGCACGATCAATGGCAACGATCCGGCTGTGGGGCTGGGGCTTGCCGGGAACCACAGCGGGGTCGGCGGCGGCGTATATCGGTCTGACGGCGGATCGATTATTCTCCGCAACGGGCTTGTCCTCAACGGCGGAACCTTTGATTCCTCAGGCACCGGCATCGTGGAAATGACAAGCAGCGGCATCGCCACACTCTCCAACATCACCAACCTCGGCCAGATGGGTGTCCGCGGGCAAGGCGGCTCGATCACGCTGACTGGGCCAATGACCAACAACGGGACTCTGACACTCAACAGTAATGGGGCAATATTCAATGCTCATCTGCGGTTCGGCGCAAGCACCGCCATTGATGGTTCGGGCACAATCAACATGGCCACCGCAGGAAGCTCTGGTGATGCACAACTCTTCACAGACGGCCCATTCATCGGCACGATCGGAGCCAGCCAGACCGTACAAGGATCAGGACAAGTCGATGGACGCAGCGACGGCACCATCGTCAACAACGGCACGATCAACGGCAACGACCCTGCATTCCCACTCGAACTCCGCGGCAATCACACCAGCTCCGGCATGTACCGCTCAGATGACGGCGTGCTTGCACTCATCAATGGGGCAAACCTTGACGGCGGCACCTTTGATTCCTCAGGCACCGGCATCGTGGAAATGACAAGCAGTGGCATCGTCACACTCTCCAACATCACCAACCTCGGCCAGATGGGTGTCCGCGGCCAGGGCGGGAGCATCAGTCTTGCGGGGCCGATGACCAATGATGGGACATTGACCATTAACTCGAATAACAATGGGTTCAACGCCCACCTCCGGTTCGTGGCTGATACGGCGATTACTGGATCGGGCACTGTCCGAATGAAGATGGCGGGAAGCGATCTTGGTGATGCCCAGCTCTTTACCGATGGCAAGTTCTTCGGTGTGATCGGCGCGAACCAGACAGTCGCGGGCAGCGGGATTGTGGATGGACGCTCGCTGGGTACGATTGTGAATGATGGAACCATCAACGGCGACGACCCAGTCTTTGAGTTGCGGCTCCAAGGGAACCACGACGGGACCGGCGGCGGTGTGTACCGCTCCGACGACGGCCTGCTCGGGTTATCCAACGGGTTGGTCATGAACGGTGGAACCTTTGATTCTTTGGGCACCGGTATTGTGGACATGACCACCAGCGGCACCGTGATGCTCTCGAACATGACGAACTTCGGAACGCTGGGTATCCGTGGCCAGGGCGGGGTTGTTGGTCTTTCGGGTCCTCTGACCAATAACGGTACGATTCTCATCAACTCCAATGACAATGGGTTTAATGCTCATATCCGGTTCTTCGCGGCCACCGAGATCAACGGGACCGGGACGATCAATATGGAGTTGACGGGGAGCCTTGGTGATGCTCAGATCCTCAATGACCAGGGGTTCATCGGGACCATTGGCAGTGGGCAGACGATAACAGGTTCTGGAATGATTGTTGGTGAGATGAACATGAACGGGATATTTGATCCGAGTTCAGACGAGCGACGGTTCCATCTGGCCGGTGACACAAACCTCTCGGCGACCTCTGGGTTCGTTGCCGATCTTGGCGGGTTGCTGATAGGCGAGTTTGACCGGCTGACTATGGGCGTCGGCGACACCATGAATCTTGACGGCACGCTGACGGTCAATCTTGATGCCGGGTACTTGCCGGAGTTCGGAGATTCATGGGACATCATCTCTGGAGGATCAGTCACCGGCGAGTTCGCCTCTGAGGTTGTCCCCGAATCCGGGATCGGCCTGGTGTACAGGGTAATCTACGAGCCAAGCCGTGTATTTGTTGTGTTAACCTGCGCAGCGGATCTGACGGGTGACAATGTTCTCGACTTCTTCGACATCTCGCTGTTCTTAAACTACTTCACCTCAAATGATGTCAGGTCAGATCTCAACGGCGATGGCGTCTTTGACTTCTTTGATATTTCACTGTTCCTTCAGATATTTAACGGGGACTGTTTGTAAGCAGAACCGGTCGTTTTGCGTATACTGGATATTTGAAGAGAGTTCAATAAGATTCTCGATACCAACTTTGTACAGGAGAGAGAAATGAAAGCAATTTGTGTATTGTGCCTAGCCGGCGTTGTGTCAACTGCCTCAGCCCAATCAATGCTGGACTTTACGATCGACCCAACTCAGTCCTCGGTTGATCTGACCATCGAGATCGATCTCGGCGGGCTTGGTGGAGATACCGATAGTGATACCTCGTCGCTCTCAGGATTTGTCCAAGCGGCTCCAGACGATCCCGAAGCCGCCTCTTCTCTCTGGTTGCACGACTTCTTTACTTCAATGGACTCAGACCTGACCTACAACTGGTCGCTCGGATTCTTATCCACAGCCGACGCGAACTTGGTCGGCGGGACAGTCGAGTACGCAAATCCAGGCATTATTCTCGGCCCAGTACCCGTAGTCGCTGGTGACTTCGAGTTTCCAAGCGTCTCGGTCATTCTTGGCGGAGTGATGACGGTCAACTACAACATCTTCCTATTCGGTTCAGGGTCCGAGGTTATTGATCTATCAACCCTCGCCCCATCAGACACGGTCTATTCAGGATCAGTGGTTTCCAGTAATGGCGTGATGACCATGACCAGCACAGTCCCGCTCGCCGGAACTCAGCCATTGGTTATTGATGGGAGTGTACTCGGAGATGTGATTTTCAGCGGCACCGCGACCATGGTCGCCACCGCAGACATCCCCGATTGCCCCGCAGACTTCACCGGTGATGGCGTGCTCGACTTCTTTGATATCTCAGCATTCCTCACGGCCTTTGGCAATCAAGAACCCGCCGCCGATATGAACGCTGACGGAGCATGGGATTTCTTTGACATCTCAGCATTCCTGACCGCGTTTAGTACCGGATGCCCTTAAGAGATATACACATCGTTTATCTTGGGTATCGGACGGAAATAACACGGACAGACCTGACTAATCCGACAGGCAAGAATATCCCGTATTTCGGGGCGATTTCTTGCATCCAGTTACTGGTCTGGGGACAATAGTAATGTGGAAAGACCCGATCGGGTCTTAGAGATGAATGCACGAAACATCCAGGAGGTTGTGCGATGAGAATTCACCGGAGCGGTATCGCCGCATATTTTAAGCGGTCTTGTATGGCAGCAGGGCTGCTGGCTTTGGCTGGGTCGTCGTCGATCTCGCTGGCGGCACCAGTCCCAACAACGATTGAAGATTTCTTCCTTCCAGGCACCCAACCCGAAACCATCAACCACCCCATCGCCGACGGCAACAACTGCGCCGCATGCCACTCAGTACCAGAGCATGATTTCGATCCCAACGAAGGATGGGTTGCATCAATGATGGGCCAGTCGATGCGCGACCCAATCTTTCACGCCGCCATGTCCGTCGCAAACCAAGATGTCGCCTTTGCCGGCGATCTATGCCTCCGTTGCCACACCCCAGGCGGTTGGCTCGCCGGACGCGCCGGCAACACAAACCCCGCCGACCCCTTGGATCCCGATGGATCTGATGGCTCGCTGCTCCAGCCAATCGACTTCCAAGGCGTGTCGTGCAACTTCTGTCACCGCATGGTCGACCCAGAATACAAACCAGGCGTGAGCCCCATCGCTGACATTGAAGTATTCGACGGCCTCAAAGGCGCAAACCCAGGCATCGAAGATACAACACCAAACCCACACTCGGGCGCATTTGTCGTCGACTTCTTCGATCGCCGAAGAGGCCCGTTCGACCTAGGGCCCGACTTCTTTTACCATGCCTGGGAACTCTCGCCCTTCCATCGTGACTCAGCCATGTGCGCAACCTGCCATGATGTTTCCAACCCAGCATTCTCCAAACAACCCGACGGAACCTACGCGCTCAACGCCCTAGGCACTCCCCACGAAACATTCGACAAGTACGACATGTTCCCCATCGAACGCACCTCATCAGAATGGGAACAGAGCGATTTTGCAATCGCACCCATCGACATGAGCGGAAGATTCGGCGGCGACAACCCAATGGTTTCAAGCTGTCAAGATTGCCACATGCCAGACCAGAACGCCAACGCCTGCCGTATTGATCCAACCAAGCGTCCCGACATGCCACAGCACGCATTCAACGGCGGCAACAACTGGGTCATCAACGCAGTCCGGTCGCTCTACCCAGACCTTGAAACAGGTCTCGACGCCACCATGGCCGCCGATTCAATCGCAAGAGCCGAATACATGCTCGTCAACGCCTCTGATCTTGAACTCTCAGAAGACGGCTCAACACTGACTACGCGGATCATCAACCAAACCGGGCACAAACTCCCCACCGGCTACCCAGAAGGCCGCCGAATGTGGATCAATGTTCAGTTCTTGGACAAGTCAGGAGTACTCGTCCAAGAGCATGGCGCCTATGACAGCGCAACAGCCATACTCTCGCAAGGCGACACAAAAGTATACGAAGCCCATCTCGGCGTAGACGCAGCGGTCTCAGCCCTGACCGGAATCCCCGAAGGCGTCGGCTTCCACTTCGCCGCCAACAATGTCTGGATCAAAGACAACCGCATCCCGCCCCGCGGATTCACCAACGCCGGGTTCGAATCAGTCCAAGCCGCCCCGGTCGGATACTCCTATATAGATGGTCAATACTGGGACGACACCGATTTCACCATCCCAGCCGGCGCGACCCAAGCCGAGGTCCGCGTCTACTTCCAACTCGTCAGCAAAGAGTACATCGAGTTCCTCCGCGACGAAAACGACCAAACCGGTGTTGACCCTCTCAACCCAAGTACCGGCGAGATCGCTTATGCACAATGGGTACTCCACGGCAAGAGCCCCGTCGTCGAAATGGACTTCATGACCATCGACATCATCGGCGGCTGCCCCGCAGACTTCAACGGCGACGGCGAAGTCGACTTCTTTGATATTTCAGCGTTCCTCAGTGCGTTCTCAAGCCAGCATCCATCGGCAGACATCACCAACGATGCCCAATGGGATTTCTTCGACATCTCGGCATTCCTGACCATGTTCAGTGCAGGATGTCCATAACAATCTTTCCTTATTCGGGCCTCAAAGGGTCCGAGTAGGCTTTAACAATCCGCAATATGCCCGAGTCGTTTGGGTGCTGCAGACTGTTTGACATCTGGAGGTCGATATGCGGCTCAAGCTTCTCAATGGTTCGGTTTTTTCAACGACTCTGACGACCGCCATCGTCCTCACCAGCGGGCTCGCCGCCGCAGCACCCGTCCAGTGGAAAAACACCGCCGATCCAGCACTACACAGCGCCCGGCTCAGCCACCAGTCCCCAAAGTCTGTCCTCCAATCAGCCGCCGCCCTCAACAACCATTTGAGCAACGACGGGTATGTCTTGGTGCAACTTTCTAAAACACCCGACAAATCCGCTCGCCAAGCATTCATCAATGACGGGCTCGAACTGCTCAGCCCAGTAGGCGACAACACCTACTTCGCCCGCGTCAGTGCCAACGCCGACGCCGCTGTTTTTGAGACACGCCTTATCGACGCCGGCCAAATCACCCGCAGCCACAAACTCCACCCATTAATCCAAAACGACGAGATGCCATCATGGGCCATCGTCGGCAGCGACACCGTCAAAGCAATCAGCGGGACTATCGAAAACTACACCGTCGCGGCCTATGTCATGATGCACTCAGATGTAGATATCGCCTCACCAGAAATGGACAAACTTCTCAAGTCATACAAAGGCACCATCCGCTCGGTCGTGATGTCAATGAACACACTGGTCGTCGAGATTCCCTACCAGCAACTCAAAAAACTCGCAGACGACGGACGCGTTCAATGGATCGAGCCACCGCTCCCACCATTGGATACCACAAACGCATCCAACCGCGTGCTCACCCAAGCCAGCATCGCCCAGTCAGCACCATATTCGCTCGACGGCACAGGGGTCACCGTGTTCGTCTATGACGGCGGATCAATCCGCGCCGCCCACAACGACTTCTCAGGCCGCGTAACCAATATCGACTCCACCGCAACAAACTTCCACGCAACCCATGTCGCCGGCACCATCGGAGGCGACGGCAGCACCAACATCAACAACCGAGGCATGGCGCCCGGTGTCAATCTTCTCGGGGCCGGCTTCCAAGTTCCGGGCGGATTGAGCGAAGGCTTCTTGTACACCGATCCGGGTGACATGGAATCCGACTACGCGATGGCACTATCCCTGGGCGCATCAATCTCAAACAACTCCATCGGCTCCAATGTCGCCCAGAACGGATACCCATGCGCCTGGCACGGCGACTACGGCATCACCGCAGGTGTCATCGACAATATCATCCGCGGATCACTCGGCGATCCCATCACCATCTTCTGGGCAGCCGGAAACGAACGCGGAAACGGTCGCTGCGGCACCGGCTATGGCACAACAGCACCTCCCGGAAACAATAAAAACGCAATCTCCATCGGGGCCGTCAACTCCAACGATGATTCGATGACCAGCTTCTCAAGTTGGGGCCCATCAGACGACGGCCGCATCCGCCCCGTCATCTCAGCACCCGGCTGCCAGAGCGGTTCAGACAACGGCGTCACATCCACCGGCGACGGATCAAACACACAATACATCACCCTGTGCGGAACCTCCATGGCCTCGCCAACAGCAGCAGGTGTCGCCGCACTGATCCTCCAAGACTTCCGAGTCCAGTTCCCAGCATGGGGCGACCCATCAAACCAACTCATGAAAGCCATCCTGATCGAAGGCGCTGTAGACATCCTCAATACCGGACCAGACTTCCAAAGCGGCTACGGCTCGATCCGCGCAGTCAATAGCATCGACTTCATGCGCACCGGAAACTTCAAAGAAGAAACAATCGACCAAGGCACCTCATCAACCTTCACGGTCACTGTCAATCCGGGCGACCCCGTCTTCCGCGTCACCATCGCATGGGATGATCCCGCCGGCGCTCCCAATGTATCGCCCGCCCTGGTCAACGATCTGGACCTGATCGTCACAGACCCAAACGGTGTTCGTCATTATCCATGGACGCTCAACCCAGCAAGCCCAAGTGCAGCAGCGGTCCGCACACAAGAAGACCACCTCAACAATGTCGAGCAAGTCTTTGTAGAAAACCCAGCATCGGGCACCTGGCAAATCCAAGTGCTGGGCACCTCAGTTTCAGATGGCCCGCAATCCTTCGCGCTCACCTCAGCACTCGACCTCGGCGAAGGGCTCCTCTCGATCTCACTCGCTGATGCAGCACCCGAACTCATTCCGCCCGGAACCCCAATCGAGGTTCTTGCATTTGTCAACGAAGGGATCGACACGGTCATTCCCGGATCAGTCCAGCTCAA
Source organism: Phycisphaerales bacterium (assembly GCA_016764895.1). Classification (GTDB taxonomy): domain Bacteria; phylum Planctomycetota; class Phycisphaerae; order Phycisphaerales; family UBA1924; genus UBA1924. The sequence continues at coordinate 27,782 of JAESRA010000069.1, forward strand.
CTACCACTACGCCCCAGGCGGATTCATCTCAGTCCCAATGAGCGACAACGGAGACGGCTCCTTCTCAGGAACCGTTCCCGGCGCAGACTGCGGGCAGTTCATCGAATACTACATCTCCGCCAGCGGCGTAGTCGCCGGCTCGGTCTTCTCACCACCACTTGGCGCAAGCGGCCCAACCCACACCCAAATAGGTGAAATCAAAATCGTCCTGACAGACAACTTCCAAACCGACAACGGCTGGTCCGTATCAAGCGACACAACAGACGGCCAATGGACCAGAGGCGTTCCCGTAAACTGTTCAACCAGAGGCGCACCGGCTGCAGACTCCGACGGCTCAGGACAGTGCTGGATCACCGACAACGATGCCGGAAACTCCTGCAACTCGGATGTTGACAACGGCACAACAATCCTAACCTCACCAATTTATGACATCTCCAGCGGCGGAGAATTCTCCTTCGACTATTGGTACTCAGACATCGCCACCGGCGAAGTCAACGGCGACGAATGGGCCGTCGAAGGCTCAACAGACGCAGGAAACAACTGGACCCGCCTGCGAACCTCCACCACAGTATCCCAGACATGGCGGAGCGATACCATCACCGTCGGCCAAGAAATCGCCGCATCATCGACAATGCGGTTCCGCTTCATCGCCAACGATGTGGGCACTCAAAATGTCATCGAAGCAGGCCTCGACAATGTCCAGATCACACGCTTCGTGTGCGATGAGACAACCGGCTGCATCCCAGACTTTACAGACGATGGGATACTGGACTTCTTTGATATTTCTGCGTTCTTAAGTGCGTTTGGAAGCGGTGATCCAGTCGCCGACATCAACGGCGACGGCACGCTGGACTTCTTCGACATCTCCGCCTTCATCGCCGCCTTCAACGCCGGCTGTCCATAATCAACGGCGTCTAGATTCAAAAAAGAAGCCGGGCACGGATCAATTCCGTGCCCGGCCTTGTTTTTAAATGACCAATCTCAATCAGGGGCAGCCCTGACCAAAGATCGTCAAGAATCTCGATATATCAAAGAAATCCAGAACGCCATCGTTGTTGAGATCAGCCTCAATGTTTCCGCTGGTAAAGGCGCTCAGGAACGCAGAAATATCAAAGAAGTCCAGTATCCCATCAGCGGTAAAGTCCGCATCAGAGCACGCCGAGGTCAACTGGTCCGGGCCTACATACACATTGTCGATGTAGATCGGGTCATCCGAAGACGAACTCATCCGAAGCCGCAGACCGTCGAAAGCCCATGCGGTAATCGGAGTCTGGAACTCAAAAGTCTCAGGCGAAGTGCCCAACGAACCAGCGTCGATGATCCCCAGTGATTCCCAGACCCCCGCGACATTCTGGATTTCAAATTCGATCGAATCATCCCCACTGGCACCAGGGCCAGCCCACGCATCAACCCGAATAAACCCAGGCGCGATCCCGAACTGCAACATCGGGATATCGAAGGACTCGATCACCTGTTCTCCAATAAACTCGGCCGCGTGTGTTGAGTTGCTGATACCAACCCCAACCCCGGTATTGCTCTCCCAACTCAGGGCAGAAACCACACCGGTCTCAAACGAGTCTACAAACGGCGCAACCGGAACATTTGAAGGGAGTTCGATTGTAAAGTCGTCAATCAACCATTGGCTCGAAGCCCCCGCCCCATCAGCGGTAATCCGAATCTGCACGCCATGCCAGCGAAACTCGATAGGAAGCTGCATCGCAAATTGGAGGTAGCCCTGGGTATCAGTTCCTGTTGCTGTGTAGTCAAGCAGGGTCTGCCATGATCCGTCGGATCGCAAAGACTCGAGCGTTAATGTATCTCCAGAAACAGCCCCATCTATTTTGAGCCCGTAACTGATTACAGGAAGCTGCGTGATCATCGTCCCGCCCAGCGGGGTACTCGTGATCTGGTCAGATCCATCAAGAAGCAGCACAGAACCAGCTCCCGAAGACTCGGCGTCAACAACCGTTGACACCGATCCAGAAGTAATCGAGAACAGATCCATCCACGAAGCACTTTCAAAAGGCTCCGATACCGGGATCGGCATCCGAGGCGTATACACAAGAGCATCCTGCATCGCATTAAATGTATTGACCCGCCCACGACCAAAGCTGTTGTCTCGCCCAGGGGCACCAAGATCATCAACACTGTTGTACAGAATATCTTGAACATCCTGACCGCTCAGATCCGAACGAACCGAGAAGATCATCGCCCCAACACCAGCAGCGATCGGCGATGCATAGCTCGTCCCCGAGCCGTTCCCGTAGCCCCCACCGACACGGGTAGATCGAACACTTGATCCCGGAGCAACAAGGTCAACACCAGTGCCGAAGTTTGAGAACCCAGATTTGTTGTCGGAGAATGTTGTGGATCCAACCATAACAAGATCAATCCCGTCAAAGCCAACAAACGCGTTGTCATTCCCTGCTGCCCAAAAAAGCAGTCCGCCGCGATCAATGATATATTTGGCTGTTGTCTGATTCCCCGATCCACCGCCACCAGAGTACGACACATTGACAACAGTTGCCCCATTATCAATAGCCCACCGGGAACCTTCAAGAAGATCAAAGGCGTTCGCATTCCCACTGGCAATATTACTCACCCGCACAGGCATCACACGGAAGTCCCAGCCAGCCCCAACAACCCCGGTCCCGTTGTTTCCTTGAGCCGCAGCACATCCAGAAACAAAGGTTCCGTGCCCGTTGATATCTTCAATGTTGGCACCATCAGCCTGCGACAGGTTATTCACCGCGTTGTATCCTGGTACAAGAGCGTCTTGCAGGTCCGGGTGGTTTGTGTCAACCCCTGTATCACACACCGCCACCACAATATCGCTCTCGCCTGTATGCAGATCCCACGCCGCTGCAGACTGGATTCTGGTGTGTTGCCAGCTCGATCCAAACTGAGGATCATTCGGCGTATTGAGCGGGAAGAGCATCCAGTTGGGCTCAACAAACTTGTAGTCACCCGTTGCCATCAACATCGCGGCAAACTCGCCTTCGCTGACCCCGTCGGGGACGACGATCGTAAATTCATCAACAAACGCGCTCGATTTAACAACCGTCTGCCCAAGGCGGGCTCTGGCAACCGGGGCCCGATCGCTCTTGGCATGAACAATAAGCTCCCCAGTGAACTCTCTGTTCCGGGCAGATTCAATAAAGACAAGCGGCTCAAGAATCGCAGCTCTCATGACTTCTTCATCGCCGGGCTGAAGAACCAGCACCGATCGGACACGGTCGATTTTCTGAACATCACTCACCCTCTCAACACCCCGATCCTTTGAATCAGGAGTTGGGGCAGCATTCACGACGCTCGCGGGCAATCCGCAGCACAACAAGAGTGAGCACGCCAGTGTGGCATGACCGAGCTTCAAATGGATAGGCATGAGTCTTCGTCTCCTAGAAGTTGCCGAGGTGAGTCTCGCGCCTCGGGTTCAGGTATGTGTTGTTGTCAAGTATGATCTATTACGGGCATCCACTACTAAATGCGGATAGGAATGCAGAGATATCAAAGAAATCCCATGCTCCGTCACCATTAAAGTCACTGATTGGGTCATTGGCACCAAACGCGCTGAGGAATGCGGAAATATCAAAGAAGTCCAACACACCATCGCCGTTGATGTCGGCGGGGCAAGGGTCTGGCTCGTCAATGAAGTCCATCGTCACCGCGATATTGTCCACAAACCAGTCATCGTCGGCCTCATCACCCTGAGCCGTCAAACGAAGCTGCAAATCAGCCCCGTAAGCGATAAACGGAAGCTCCAGTTGATTCAAATCAAACCCGCTCTGATCAACTCCGTCTGAAACAATCGTGGTCAGTTCGGCCCATGTGCCAATAATGTTCTTGTATTCAACAAGCAACGACTCGCCAGCTTCAACACCCTTGTGTTGTGTATAGAACTGAACATACACGATCGGCTCCGCGGTGGTCACATCGATTGATTTGGTGGTCATGCTATCGGTGTTGTCAAGGTTTGCGCTCAGTGTTCCAGAAGGCTCATTGTCGCCAAGGGTGCTGACAGCGGCGTTGCTCGATTCCCAGTTGAAGTTCAGCGATATTCCGGATTCAAAGGTATCGATCCATGGAACAGTGTTGCCCTCAAAGAACTTGATCTCGACATCATCAATGAACCAGTTGTCATCGCTCTGGTCGCTTGTTGTCGTAAACCGCAACCGGAAATCATTATGAATAGCCAGTCCAGGGACTTCAAGCAGGTGGTACGCAAACTCGCTCTGGTCAACGCCGTCCGACGGGATGACCGTGAGCGGGGTCCAAATCCCGGCGATGTTTGCATATTCGACAACAAGATCCTCACCCGCCTCGGTGCCTGAGTGTTGTGTGTAGAAACTGATCTGTCCCGTTTGCAAGAAGAACTCCGCAGCCCGGACCATCACCGTATTGATCTGGGCTGTCCCAGAAAGGTTCAATGAATCAGGCCCGCTGGGTTCAGCCAACGCATCCGAGTTCACAGTCACAGCCCCGCTTAAATCACGCCAAAGCGCCAGTGACGGATCATTGAACAAATCAGCAAACGGAAGCGATACCGCCGAAGGCCCAAAGATCGCATCCTCGATAGCCCGGCCAACATTAATCCGTCCGTTCCCAGTCTGGTTATCTTCGCCGACCGCCTGCTTGTCGTCACAAGAGTTCAGTAGAATCGCTTCAACCTCATCAGCACTCAACGCAGGATTGGCAGAGCGAATCAGCATCAACGCCCCAGCAGTAATCGGAGACGAGAAACTGGTGCCCGTGGTGTTTCCGTATCCGCCGCCTCTTGTGGTTGTCTGAATATTGGTTCCGGGAGCGATGCAGTCGATCCCAACACCAAAGTTCGAGAACGCCGCATAGTTATCACTTGAGTTTGATGCACCAACAATGATCACTTTCGCCCAGTCATTTGTTTGATTGCCCACCCCGCTATTACCCGACGAAAAGACAAGTAAGTTCCCCTGTGACCGGATCGAAATACCGGTCGTGTTGGTCGCGTTATCCTCGGCCCCGCCATACGAACAGTTCGAAACATACGCGCCGTTGTCCGATCCCCACCGAGCGCCTTGGAGAATATCTGACAGAAATGCAGTCCCCCCAGAGTTAATCGAAACCCGGCAAGACATGATCCCAAAGTTCCACCCGACCCCCGATACCCCAACACCATTATTCCCAATAGCCGCGGCCGAACCCGCAACCATAGTCCCATGCCCGTTGAGCGTATCATCAACAATCCCGCCATTGGCTTGCGATAAATTAGTCACCGCATTAAACCCAGAAACAAGCGCGCCCTGCAAATCAGGATGATCCTGGTCAACACCGGTATCACACACCGCGATAATCTCGCCCGACCCCGTCGTAAAGTCCCACGCGCCGTAGGTGTCGATCCGTGTAGAAGGGTGGTACCACTGAAGGTTTATCCGTGGATCGTTGGGAATCGTTTCAACCGGGTAGCACAACCAATCGATCGAAACAAACTCATAATCACCCGTCTGCATCAACACCTCGGCCATCGTCTCGGCACTCACCCCAAACGGGAGATGAATCGTGTGCATATCCACATCATCAAACGCCTCAATCAATGACGGCTCGATCCGCGACCGCGCTTCGACCATTCGGAGTTGGGCTTGTCCAACAAACTCGGCCCCGCCCTGGGCGCCGGCCGCAACTGCTCGCACCTGTTGTCCGGCGGCCTCTGCCATCGCCAACTCTGTACTCATCTGCTGAAGCATCTGAGATTGTGTCTTAACCTTCACAGTCAGCCGGTTGGTCCGCTCTTTGAGCCCGATCGTTTCGGTAAAAATTTCGCTTGGCACAATGCTTCCATCAAGCAAACCCGCATCCCGCGTTTCCCAATTGAACGCCTTGGTGATACTCCGCTTCTGAGCATTACTCAAGGAAACAGGAGCCGCCGATCCGCTGATCCTCGTCCCATCTACAGCCTTGATGCCAGGATTCAAAAATGAGTCATTGGCAACCGCACTCCCACTGGCAAGCACAATCGCCAGCCCTGCTGCTACTGCGGTTATTTTCATTGCCTGGCGGAAGTTTGCCTGGCGGAAATTCGCCTGACGGAAATTTGTTTGGCGGAGTGTCGAATTTTTCATTTGTTGGTCTCTTTCCTTATTGAGATGGCCAAGCCTGGGGCTCGCTGTATGTCCGATAAAAAGCCGCATACGCAATGATGCACTTGCACCCAGAACCAACTGAGCGACCACGCACACAATGCCCGAATTTTGCCCCGAAATCAAGGCAAAAACCCCTTTAGTACCCCAGAATCACATGATTCAGGCGTACCCGCGAGCATCTCGGACCCTTCCTCCAGAAGAGCCTAAGAGTTCACACCATCAAGGTCTGAGAACCAGTCCTGTTTCTCGTCCTGTTTTTCGTCTTACTTTTTCAACACTGAATACATCAGTCACCATCATCAGGACCGATAACAGCAAGTGCCACACAAATCCAGCACCGTCCTACTCTTCGCATCCCAGCACCCGCTGGTTGCAGATATCGGGCGATTCCACCCCATTCAAACCTAAACAATCAGTCCGCAGGATACGCAGGCTCCTCCCCATCGAGTACCGCCCACACATCACGCACCACCCAGCTCATCGCCAACTTCGCCTGCCGAGTCGCGGCCGCAATATGAGGCGTCAAAATCACATTCCCAAGCCCCATCAGCCCAGAATCACGATCAATCGGCTCAGGATCATGCACATCAAAGATCAGCCTCGCATCAGGATTGGCCCTGGCAAACACAGCCGCGGCCTCAGCATCAACCACAAAACCCCTCGATGCGTTCACCAGAATCACATCAGGACGCATCAGGGCAAATTCCCCATGCCCGATCAATCCCCGATTTTTAGCCCGTCCATCGACATGCACACTCACGCATCGGCTCTGCCCAAGCAACGCCTCAAACGATTCGCTCGATGCACCATGCGTATCTCTGGGCTCAATATCACGCAAATCATTGAACGAAACGACCATCCCCATCCCCAAACCCGCGCGGGCAACCCGCGATCCGATATGCCCCATACCCACAACCCCAAGCGTCGTTCCAACCACAGACCCAGGCGTAATCGCCGCTTCACGCGCCGCATGCCATTGTTCAGCATGTACATATTCTGTCAGCGCATTGATCGGCCTCAGTGTATTGATCAGCATTGACATCGTGTACTCAACCACCGCCATCGCGTTGGCGCGGGGCGTATGAACAACGCGGATTCCCCGGTCAGCGCACGCCTCAAGATCAATATTGTCCAGCCCAACCCCAGCCCGCCCAACAACCCGCAAATCCGGGGCCCGGTCCAGCATCGCCGCATCAACACGGGTATAAGTCCGCACCACCAGCCCCTGGGCGACAGAGAGCAGTTCCTCAAACCCGGCATCGTTGACACTATGCGAATGAACATTGCATTTTTTTTCAAGCCACGAACTGGGTTCGCAAGCGATCGATTCAGTGATAAGTAGTATTGGTTTGTTCATGGTTCTAAACACTTGAAAACAAAAGAATTGCAACTGTGCCCAAAGAGTGCCCAAAGAAGGCTGGTCACACACACCAGGCTGATTCTACACAAGTCCAAGCCCGCTGGTATTGGCCCGGCATTTGGGAAAATTCATGCTATGTCACATTAATGTCCGAATAAGTATCAATCAAAGGCCAGGTCACGGATGACCCGGTCTGGACATTCACACGCAGCACCATTCTCTTGGAGGCGCACCAAATGAACAAATCAGACCTTGTAGACTCCGTCGCTTCCCAGCTCGAAACGAGTAAAGCAGATGCAAGTCGGGCGATCGAAGCCGTCATTGCATCAATTTCTCAAGGGCTTCAGGAAGAACAAAAAGTAGCCATCTCAGGATTCGGAACCTTCACCAAAAAACACCGCTCAGCACGCACCGGCATGAACCCCGCAACCAAGCAGCCGATTCAAATCCCTGAATCAACCACATGCTCCTTCAAACCCTCCCAGCAGCTCAAAGAAAATCTGCACGCCAACACCACGCAATCTGCTTGAGCAACAAACAACAGTTCGACCGGATCGCCAGGCCTGACCCACACTCATCGCCGACCACACCGACCCGAGCCGATCAATCTCCGAACCCTACTGAACCCCGCATTTGGCGGGGTTTTTTAGAACCAATCATGTCTTCAATCAGAAAGTTTTAATCAGAAAGCTTCAACCAGAAAACGCATCCTCAGCAAGATCAATCGCGCGCCCAAGAGCCGCCGCTTTATTGACAGTCTCAAGAAACTCAAGCTCGGCCACAGAATCCGCAACAATCCCCCCAGCCGCCTGGATGTGATACTCCCAAGTTCCATCAGAATCAGATTCATCAATCCGATCAATCGGCACCACAATCGTCCGCAGCGCAAGAGCAATATCCATCTCCTGATCAAGCCCAACCCACCCAAGCCCACCGCCATAAGGCCCCCGCCGAACCTTCTCAAGCTCATCAATAATCTGCATCGCCCGAACCTTGGGTGCCCCCGAAATAGTCCCCACAGGCAGCGCAGCACGCAACGCATCCCAGCAATCAAGCCCCTCCCGCACAACCCCCGTCACCGTCGAAGAAATATGCATCACATGCGAGTACCGCTCGATATCCATCACCGATTCAAGCTGAACCGACCCCGGCACCGCAACCCGCCCAACATCATTCCGCCCAAGATCAACCAACATCGAATGCTCAGAACATTCCTTAGGATCAGCAAGCAACTCCCGCTCAAGGGCCAAATCCTCCTCCGGCGTCCGCCCCCGCCTCCGCGTCCCCGCCAGCGGACGATTCGTCACCACCAACCTCCCATCATCCCCCCGCCGAACCCGGCACAAAATCTCAGGCGACGACGCCACCAAAATACACCCGCTCGTCTGCAAATACACCATATAAGGCGAAGGATTCACCGCACGCAAAGACCGATACACATCAAACGGATCCGCATTGGTCCGCCGCTCAAACCGATGCCCCAGCACCACCTGAAACACATCCCCAGCTTTGATATATTCCCGCGCCTTCTCGACCATCGCCGCGTGTTCTTGGCGCGTCGTGTTGGCCGGCATCGCAACGGTCTTTACCGAAGGCTTCCGCGCCACCCGTCCAAGCACCAATGGCCGAGCATGGTGCTGAATCTCCACCGCAAGGGCCTCAAGGTCCACCAGCGATTGGTCATACATCACAGCAAGATCATCACCAAGATTTACAACCGCCAGCCGGACCAAATGCACAAGCTTCTCAACATGATCAAAGATCACCAGCGTGTCATACAACCCAAACGCAATCTCAGGCAACCCCCGATCATCCCGCGGCGCATGCTCAGGATTAAGTTTCACCGGCTCAGCGTACCGCACCGAGTCATACCCCGCATACCCAAACCATCCACCCAAAACACACTCCGGGATCAGCCCCTGATCAACCGCATCACTCGGCAGAGCCAGGTGCCAGCCATCGGAAATCTCCCGTACTTTGGCCAGTGGATCGGCGCATGGCTCAGTCGTGGTCTGCCCGCTCCGGTGATCCGCAATGGTGATTTTCCCGTCACGGGCACTGACCTCGATCACCGGGCGCGACCCAAGAATCGAATGCCGCCCCTGATGCGTCCCCCCCTCGACCGATTCAAGCAAAAACGACGGCGCAGTCCGATCATCAGCACTCACCAATCTCCGGTACGCCAAGACCGGCGTAAGCTGGTCGGCAAGCACCCGAATACCAATCGGCACCACAACAACCCCGTGTCCGTTCTTGCGGGCATTGTCAACGGCCTGGGTAAATTCTTGAAGTGTTGAAGACGGCATATTGGGCAGTCTATGCGTATGGAATTGCCGAGCCGACGAACCCAAGCCGGGTCAGGGCGGTACAGTGTAGAGATGCCACGATTATCCCCACTTGTTTTCAATAGCGTTCGTTCACTTCTGGCCTGTACTTTGGCCTGTACCTTGATCGGAGCCTTCGCCAGCCACGCGCTCGGGCAAAGTTCGCCCACCACCCCGCCCGCCCAAATACCACCCGATCTCCCGGCCCCTACAAATCCAACGAATCCTAAAAAGCAGAAGGTTCAAATGACCTTCGGCCAGATATTCGCCTCAGTAGACACCGCCGAGCCCAACCGTCGCGCCGGGATCCGATCTACGCTCCTGGCCCAAGCCATGCATGTCGCCCCCGTCGTCATCATCGTCGAAACCCCCTCGGCCTACCTCGACGCCATCAGCCAGTGGGAAGGACCACTCAAGTTCCCAATCCTCTACGACGACGGCACAGACATAAGCCGAGAACACATCGCACGCTTTGTGCGAGCCTTCGATCCCAAACAGGTCGTCCGAATCTCCGGCACCGGCACCAGTACATGGGGAAAGAACGCCCAGCAGCGACAAGACGCCATCAACAAAGCCCTGTCAGCCTCCTTCTTCCAAACAGAATCAGACTGGACAACCATCCTCAAAAAACTCACCGCCACCGGCGTCACCTCGCCCGGCGTAGTCGTGCTCGATCCAATGGATCATCACTGGGCAGCCGGATTAGCCATGGCCGCCGGTCGTCTCCAACCAATCATCTACCTCAAAGGCCCGCAAAATTCACACAAAGAACTCCAACCCTCCCAAGGGCAGGTCATCAACCAAGCCATCGAACAAGGCCTCCTCCGCCAAGGCCTGTCCTTTGATCAAATCGGCGATCAAATCGACGCCATCACCCTCGCATTCCGCGCCCCGACACGAATCAAAACAGGGCCCCAGCCCCGCGACCGCCTAGCACTCACAGATCAGATCGGCCGAGCAGACTCCACCATGGGCGGCATGCGCTGGGCATGGTGCGGACAGTTCTTCGGCTCCACTTCAGAAACGGTCTACCAAGCCATGTGCGCCCTGTTCTTACCCATCGAGAGTGCATTCATATGGGATGGCTACCCAAGCGACGGAGACTGGGCCCGCTATGACGGCACCAAAGCCGAAGCGGCCTTGTCGAAAGCCGGATTCAAAACAGAACTCTTCGACGAGCCTCGAAACTCAATGGCGGGTTTTAGAGCACGCAGCGATTCAGGCCCCGTAGACGCATCACTGATCCTGATGAACACCAAAGGCACGCCGTACTACTACGACCTCCCCCATTCACCAGATGGGCTCGGAAAACCGGGTGATCTACCAATGCTCGCGCGTCCCAGTGCCCTCCATCTTGTACATTCGTTTTCGCTCGCTTCTCCACACAGAAAGGACTCGGTGGGGGGGCGATGGCTCCAACGCGGCGTGTACCTCTACGCAGGATCAGTCGACGAACCGTTCCTCTCAGGATTCGTTCCCACACCACTTGTCGCAGGCAGACTCCTAGCCCAACTCCCCTTCGCCGCCGCAGTCCATTACGACGACGGGCAAGCCTGGAAAATCGCAGTCATCGGCGATCCACTCAAAACAATCAGCCCCTGCGGCTCGCGCCAAACCTCAATCCCCGACGCAATCAATACATTCATCAAAACCCAAGGCGGCGAATTACTCAGCACTCGCGCCAAAGACCACCTCAAAGCCGGCCAGTACACCAACGCCATCGAAGACTTTGTCCTCACCAACCGCGACGACGCCGTCGTCCGGCTCGCCAAAGCACTCATCAACGACAAGCCCGAAGCAATCGACGATCTCGGTGCCAAAATCATCATCCAGGCCGCGATGCGACAGAGCGAGCACGAACTCGTCCTCGACATCTTCGAGCGGCTCTCCATCGATGCCCAAGCCGATCTAGCGACCCGCGACGCGATGTGGTTCGCCGCCCGCTACCGCGTCTCTCGCTTCGGCGATGATCGAGCCATGGTTCTGATGCAAAAAAATCTCCGTGCTGGACAAGAAGTCCAAGACGCCGAGCAACTCGCCATGATCCTCAGGCGTAAATCCATGTCCCGCGCGATCGGGTTCCTCGAATCGCTCCGCCCAACCCTCAAAGAGAACAAGCGCCCATCACTCGATAAAGCCATCAAGCGCGTCCGCAGATAATCCGTCCCGCTCCTCATCGAGAACCCTACAATCGGCCATGATTCAGCTCGGTGTCAATATCGATCATGTCGCCACGATCCGCAACGCCCGCTACCGCGGCCAGCCCGATCCCGCCATCAGCGGCGCCGAGCCCGATCCAATCCGGGCCGCCCACGAAGCCGAACTCGGCGGGGCCGATTCAATCACCATCCATCTCCGCGAAGACCGCCGTCACATCATGGATCGCGATGCCCAACTCCTGCGTCAACTGGTCAATGTCCGCCTGAATCTGGAAATGGCCGCGACCGATGAAATGGTGACAATCGCCTGCAATCTCCAGCCAAACACCTCAATGCTGGTCCCCGAAGGCCGATTAGAAGTCACCACCGAGGGCGGGCTTGATGTTCTTGGGCAACGAGAACAACTCAAAAAAGTAGTCGCCCGGCTCAAAGACAGAGGCCTTGTCGTCAGTGCTTTCATTGATCCAGACAACGCCCAAGTCCAAGCCGCCAAAGAAGTTGGGTTCGATGTTTGCGAAATCCATACCGGCCCATACGCCCAAGCCTTCCGCCAAACCGGAGGCGATCTCCACCACCAAAAATTACGAGATGCACTCGAGCAAGTCCAAACCGCCGGCGCCCTCATCAACCAACTCGGCATGCAGTTCAATGCAGGCCACGCGCTCAACTATCACAATGTTCACCACATCGCCACGCTCCCAAACCTCAGCGAGTTGCACATCGGCCATTCAATCGTGGCCCGCGCCGTATTTGTCGGTTTGCGATCAGCAGTCGCCGACATGAAAGCACTCCTGAATCACGCCGATTCTATGTCGAGTAGGTAAGTCCCCTGACATTCTAAAGTTCGCACACTTTGTGCTTTGTATTTTGGGATTGTCTGGTATGATCTCTCCATGCCGCGCAGTGGAGACACAAACCAAGGTGAATCACGATCAAAAAATCGTGCCAAAGCAAACCCCGCTCCGGGTCTGTTTGTGAACTACCAAGCCGCTCTCGACTTCTTGAACTCAAGGGTCAACTTCGAGCAGATCCATTCCAAAAAAATCACTCAAGAGTCATTCAAACTCGACCGCATGCACGCCCTGGTCAAAGCTCTCGGCGACCCCCATCTCGCGGTCCCCGTCGTCCACATCGCCGGTTCCAAAGGCAAAGGCTCAACCTGCGCCATGCTCGAAAGCTGCTTGAGATCCAGCGGCTACACCACAGGCCTCTTCACCAGCCCGCACCTCACCGATGAACGCCAACGCGTTCGAATCAACGGCTCAATGGTCGATAAAGACCTGTTCGGTATCGCCCTGAGCCAGTGCAAAGACGCCGCGGTATCCATTGCCAAAGAACACGGACAAGCCACCTATTTCGAGTTGTTGACCGCCATGGCATTCGTCGTTTTCGCCCAAGAAGCGGTCGATATCGTGATTCTCGAAACCGGGCTCGGCGGACGCCTCGACTGCACCAATGTCGCCAACCCCGTCGTCGTAGGGCTCACCAGTATCCATCTCGAACACACCGATGTCCTTGGAAATACACTCGAAAAAATCGCCACAGAAAAAGCCGGCATCATGAAACCAAAAGCCACGGCCATCAGCGTTCCCCAGCCCGATCAAGTCATCGAAGTCTTCAGAACCAAATCCAAAGAAGTCGATTGTAATCTCGTCGTCCTCGGCCAAGACACCCTCTACTCCTGCCGATTCCAATCAGCAACAACCCGCGGCCCACACCCAAAAGTCTGCGTCGGTCAAGGCGAAGATTGCTTCGAACACATGTCCGTCCCACTCCTCGGCGAGCATCAAGGCGCAAACTGCGGCCTAGCACTCGCCATCATCCTCGAACTCCGGAACCACGACTTCGACCTCCCCGAACAACAAATCATCGCCGGACTCCAACACACCCCCCGCCAAGGCCGGCTCGAAAAAATCAACGGCCGCCCGAAAGTCTACATCGACGGCGCCCACACCCCCGAAAGTATCAAAGAAACACTCAAAGCAGTGGCCCAGCAAGTATCCTTTGATTCGATGGTTGTCATCTTCGGATGCAGTTCTGATAAACAGTCCGGTGCAATGCTCAAAGAACTCAAGGCCCGCGCCGACAAAATCATCTTCACCAAAGCATCATCCAACCCTCGGGCCATGGATCCCATCAAACTCTCAAAGCAATACGCCGAGCGATTCGACCGATCATGCGAGTCCTACACCTCGCCAGCCCAAGCCATCAAAGCCGCCGGGATGTCACTGGGCTCAGACGACCTGCTCCTGATCTTGGGCAGTTTTTATCTCGCAGGCGAAGTCAAATCCCTGTTCGAAGCCAAAGCCGCCTCCCCCGCATAAGGCACACATCCCAGTTCGAACGCTTACAGACGCCGATTTCGCGCCATTGTTCCAAAGCCGGTCTACATTATAATGGACTGATTCCTGATCAAAATCCGCTTTGAGCGTCATTCAGGCAACTTTCCGCTCTAGGTCTTGTATATTCATTCAGAAAAATAGGAGATTCTGAAATGTTCGATCCAATCAAAGTCGGTTCACGCTCAAAAGCCAAAGCACTCGTCGTCGGCATGTTCAAAGGACAACCGCTCGACACCGAAACAAAAAACCTCGACACCGACGGCTCCATCGCCGCCGCATCCAAACGATCCGAAGCCACAGGAAAAGCAGGATCAATCGTCCAGGCATACCCAACCAAAGGCTACGACCGAGTCTTCATCCTCGGGCTCGGCGACAAAGCAACCTTCGATGTCTCCTCATTCCGCAACGCCGGAGGCTCCCTCGGACGCGCCCTGAGCGCAGCGGAAATCAACTCCGTCGAGTTCGCACTCAGCGGAGCAATGTCCAAACTCCCCAAAAAATCAAAGGTCACTCCCTTTGATGTCGGAGCCATGCTCGGCGAAGGCCTCGGACTCGTCTCCTGGTCCTACGACAGTCTCCGAGGCTCGGCAACAACCGTCACCAAAAAATCAACGCTAACACTTTCTGGCTCCCACGCCAAATTCGAAGACGGGCTCCGACGCGGGCTCGGCATGGCCGAAGGCTCAAACATCGCCCGCACCCTCTCACAAACCCCGCCAAACATCGCCACGCCCATGTGGATCGCCGGCGAGTGCAAAAAAATAGCCCGCAAGTCCGGCATGAAATGCACCGTGTTCTCAGGCAAAAAACTCGAAGACGAAAAACTCGCCGGGCTCATCAATGTCGGCAAAGCAAGCGAAAACAAGCCCTGCATGATCCGCATGGAATACACCCCAAAAATCGGCAAGTCCAAAGCCCCGATCGTCATCGTCGGAAAAACAATCTCCTACGACTCCGGCGGCCTCTCCATCAAAATCAGCGGCGGCATGGTCGGCATGAAACGAGACAAAGACGGCGGCTGCGGCGCCATCGGCGCCATGCACATCATCGCCAATGTCATCAAACCAAACCGCCCGGTCATTGCACTGCTCATGAGTGCCGAAAACTCAATCTCCGACGAGGCCTACCGCCCAGACGATGTCATCGAGTTCCGCAACGGTGTGACGGTCGAAATCACCAACACCGACGCCGAAGGCCGCCTCGTCATGGCCGACGGCCTCTGTTGGGCGTGTGAAAAAGAAAATCCAGAGTTCGTTGTCGACATCGCGACCTTAACGGGCGGCATCGTCGTCGCGCTGGGATCGTCATATGCCGGCTGCTGGTCCAACGACGACGCGCTCTTCGACAAATTCAACCAAGCAGGGCAATCCTCTGGCGAACGAGTCTGGCGCATGCCCCTCCACCCTGAGTACAAAGCATTGATGAAGTCCCCCATCGCCGACATCCTCAACAGCGCACCAATCCGCGAGGCCCACCCAATCCAAGGCGCCGCATTCCTCGAACACTTCGTAGAAGAAGGCGTCAAATGGGCCCATGTCGACATCGCAGGAACCCACGCCACCAAAACCACCAAAGGCCCATTCAACCCCGGCCCAACCGGCTTCGGCGCCCGCCTGCTGGCTGAAGTCGTCGAACGGAGCTAGGTCGTATCTGACGACTCACCCTCTTCCGGTAGAACGGGCTTCCAGCCCGTTTCTTATACAATCGAAACATAAGAAAACGGGCTGGAAGCCCGTTCTACCAAGAATGCCAGAGCCGTCAGACACGGCCTAATCACTTCTCAAATCAAGACCCACAGCACCCGCTCTTCGGAGCGGGTTTTTCTTGCGATGAACATCCGCAGGAAGAAGCCCCAGTTGACGAGCAGCACCCGCCGCCGGACTTGGTGCCGACCTTATGGGCACCGAGCCATTTGCGGGCCTTGATCCCAAGGGCCCACGCCATGAGCATCACAAAAATCACGGCCGCGACATCTTTGAAACCAAACCCCGCCATCGAGTGCTCATGCTTGGACGCGGTGTCGGCCAGTCTCACCATATTGATAAAGAACGCATCAAAGATGATCCCGGCACCAAGGGCAACACCCGCGATCACGCCGAGATAAATCACCAGCGCCTTGATGCCAAGGTCTTTAATCAACCAACTCATCGTCGCCACATTCGTCGCCGGACCCGACAACAACAGCACAAGCGCCGCACCCGGAGAGAGCCCCGCAACCACAAGCGAGAACGCCAAAGGCGTCGAACTCGTCGCGCAGATATACAGCGGAATCCCCACAAGCAGCATCACCAACTTGGGCCACAAGCCAGAGCCAACATTCTCCTCGATCCATCCATGAGGCACCACCGATCCAATGATCGCCGCCATCACCAGCCCGATCGTCAGCCACATCGCCAGATCAACAAGCATCACCCCAAACCCATGACGGAACACCTCTTTAGTCGAGCCAGCAAACCCAAGCCCAGTCTTCTGAGGCGTCGACGAACAGCACGAACCACCCGCAGGCTCTTCCTTAGGTTTGGTCGACGAACAGCACGAACCCGCAGCAGGCTCAGCCTTCGACGAGCAACATGACCCCGTCGCCTTCTTGCCGGTCTGAGCAACCACAGCACCAGCATCATCGGCGTTGGTAATCGACAACCCAATAGCGTTCGGATCCTCGAGAGAATCCGGCTGGGCCTTCGTTCCCGTTTCTGTCTCATTCCGATGCGTCAGATCAATCAACACCCCCGCAAGCAATCCCGTAAACACCGCGATCACAGGCCGAGCCAACGCAAAAACCGGCCCAAAGAGCCCCCAAGTCAGCGGAATCGACTCTTCGCCCGTCTGAGGCGTAGAGATCGCAAACGCAGCACTCGCCCCCTTGGTTGCCCCCTGTTCCCGCAGCCCCGCCGCCACCGGGATCACTGCACACGAACACAAAGGCAGCGGAATCCCCAAAAGGGACGCCTTGGCAATTGGGATAATCCCCTTGCCGCCAAGGTGTTTCATCATCCACTCCCGAGGCACCACAACATGCATCACCCCAGCGAGTAAAAAGCCAAAGATCAGCCAAACGGACGATTCAGTCAGAATCATCCACAGTTCAGTAAAGAAAGCTTCCATAGTGTGGGAAGTATAGACAGATCGGTTTGATGCCAGTACTCGATGTGGGGGCTTGATGAGTTGTAAACAAAAAACATGAAAAACTCTCTCTCTCTCTCTCTCTCTCTCTCTCTTTCTCTCTCAAGTTTCGTGTATAGTCATTGAAACGGAGATTATTAATGTTCAAATTCGCAACCATATGCACTGTCCTATACGCCTCATATTCTGCATTGGCAGGACAATCTTCATATCTCGTATTTCCAGTTCCAGACTTACCAGCCGAATCAGTTTCGAGTTCGTTGACGGCGGTATTTGACGACGGATTATGTGTAGGTGTGTGGTATGATGCCGATGGAAACGATCATTCATTCGCATGGGCGCCTGAGGCGACCGACGATTATGCCCAGGGGTATACAGATACCGGTATCTGGTGGGCGCGGGAGATCGGAGACAAGAATATTGATGGGCATTGGGCTCGCCAGAGTTGGATCTGGTCACCATCGTTGCAAGATTCGGTACCGACGCCGGGATACTGGATCCCAGGGAGCCCGCAAACCGCAATCGGCACACTGGGTGGAGAATCCGGTGCATCGAGGGCGATTTCAGACACCGACACCTTAATCGGATGGTCGCAAACAGCTGACTTTGATCCAGCGGGCAATCCTGTATCTCACGGTTTCGTATGGACCGAAGCCGGAGGCATGGCTGCCGTCGAGCCGCTTACGGGGTTTGAACATCTTACCCTCAACGACATTCATCCTGATGAGTTGCTCATAGTCGGTACGATGTGGAATGCTGAGTTACGCGAGCCAGGATGGATTCCACCGCTCGGCGATGAAATCATCGTGGCAGATTCTGAGGGTATTTATCTCGACAACGGAAACCCTGTCTCGATCAATGCCTTGCTTGCGCCAGCATGTCAGTGGGAAATCACAGGTGCCAACTCGGTCAACTCCCAGCAATGGATCGGTGGCTCGGCCCAAGGAAATGACGGGATGCTCCACGCGGTTCTCCTGATTCCTAACAAAGCGGATGTAGATATGGATGGGCAGATCACCATCCAAGACATCACCATCTATCTACAAAACTACGGATCAAACGATCCACTCGCGGATACAAACAATGATGGTCTGATTGACCAGGACGATCTGGTGGAGTTTACAAACGACTTTACAACAGGGACCTCATCGGGGGTTGCAGGTTCTACACCCATTGGTGGTGGCTCAAATGTTGGCAGGCCTGTCCCAGTAAATTGCTTGCGCCGGATGGCCTCAAACTCAAACTGTGGCAAAGACTGCGACGGGTGGAACAACGACAATCCGGGCCAGTTCAGCCAAGAATGCAATCCGCACTGCTATGGGTGTTCTGGTGATGATGAGCACAACATCCACGCTCCAAATGGCGCACCGGGTTGGCCTGGGGATGACCCGAAAAATCCCTATGCCCCCAACGGCGGTCCAGGTGGGGCTGGTGCGGATGCTGATGAGGGCTCTGGTGAACCGGGTGGCTATGGTGGTGCTGGTGGCAATGGCGATGAGGGAGGGGATGGCGGTGCTGGTGGCGAAGGTGGAAATGGAGATGGATACGGCGACGGCGGCCATGGTGGTGCTGGTGGCAATGGTGGGGGTGGCGGTAATGGTGGCAACGGAGGCGGCGGAGGCGAAACAGATTCCGGGAACGGCGGAAACGGCGGCAATGCTGGCAATGGTGGGGACGACGGTAATGGTGGCAACGGAGGCGGTGGAGGCGGTTCCAGTTCTGGGGTTGGTGGTACAGGGGGAAGCGGCGGTGGGGGCGGCTCCTCGGCAACTGGCGGCAATGGGGGCAGTGGTGGCGATGGAGGAAGTGGCGGGGCTTCCGGTTCTGGTACTGGTGGCACTGGTGGACCTGCTGGCCCTGGTGGTGGCGGGGGAGGATCTGGCGATGGTGGCCAAGGTGGTGTTGGTGGTGCTGGAGGATCATCAGATAGCGGCACCGGTGGGACCGGTGGAACAGGTGGGAGCGCGGGCTCAGGTGGATCGAGTGGCGGGAACGGGGGTGTAGGAGGATCTGGTGGTGCTGGGGGTTCGTCCGGCAGCGGAAACGGCGGACAAGGGGGGGGCGGCGGCTCAGGTACGACCGGAGGCAGTGGAAATGGATCCAATGGTGGTGCAGGGGGCACCGGCGGAGCATCAACATCGGGCACAGGCGGGGATGGTGGCAATGGGGGGTCTGGTGGCGGGGCTACTCCCGGAGGTCAAGGCGGGGACGGCGGTCGTGGTGGAGATGGCGGTTCAGGTGGTGAGGGTCAAGGCGAAGGCGGGGACGGCGGCCGCGGCGGCAACAGAGGCGGTAATGGTGGGAACGGTGGTAATGGCGATCCTGACGGCAACCCCGGCCAGGATGACTGAGTCATCTGCCAGTTGCGTGACTCTCAGAACCGTGTCTTCCCGGCACGGTTCTTTCTTCCTATGATAGAGTCCATCGGAACCATTGGAGCGGATATATGCCATACACACTCACACCCGACACCGGAATCGATCCAAACACCGACAAGGTCGATTACCTCAAAGACCATGTCGACACCGGCGACCGCTGGGTCCTCAACTTCGGCCCCCAGCACCCCGCGACACACACGACCCTCCGCCTAGTCCTGGAACTCGATGGCGAGCGCGTCGCGCGCTGCACGCCCCACATCGGCTACCTCCACTCTGGCTTCGAGAAACTCGCCGAGCATATGGACTACAACCAGTATGTGACGATTGTTTCAAGGATGAACTACCTCTCCTCAATCTCCAACGGCATCTGCTGGCACCACACCGTCGAAAAACTCTTCGACATCCAAATCTCCACCAAGTGCAAAGTCCTCCGCACCATCATGGCCGAACTCGGTCGCATCCAAGACCACCTCCTCTGCGTCGGTGCAGCAGGCCTCGATGTCGGCGCCATCACCGGCTTCCTCTACGCCTTCAATCCACGCGAACACATCTACGACATCATGGACTACGCCTCAGGCCAACGCTTCCACCCAGACTGGTCCCGCGTCGGAGGCATCGTCAAAGAAATCCCAGATGAAGCCGTCTTCGTCCGCATGGTCAAACAATTCCTCCACGGCGTACTCGAACAAGCCATCGACGACCTCATGACCCTCGTCGAACGCAACCGCATCTTCATGGATCGCACCCAAGGCATCGGCGTCATCACCCACGACGAAGCCATCGCCTACAGCGCA
The DNA here is from genome assembly GCA_016764895.1 of Phycisphaerales bacterium. GTDB lineage: Bacteria > Planctomycetota > Phycisphaerae > Phycisphaerales > UBA1924 > UBA1924. Next base: position 48,378 of record JAESRA010000069.1, read on the forward strand.
ACAGGCCCCATCGCCCGAGGCTCAGGCGTAAGACGAGACCTCCGCAAAGACGAACCCTATCTCTGCTACGCTGACAACTGGGACGGCAACGGCGCAAAAGCAGTCGAATTCGATGTCCCCATCGCACAAGACGGCGACGCGTACTGCCGCTTCCTCGTACGCATCGAAGAAATCAAACAATCCATCCGCATCATCGACCAACTCATCGACCAAATCCCAGAAGGCCCGACCGATGTCTACGCCGATGAAAAAATGACCAAGCCACCCAAGTCCGATGTCTACGGCTCCATCGAAGGACTCATCCAACACTTCCAGCTCATCATGACCAACCGAGGCTGGGAAGCCCCCATCGGTGAGGTCTACGGTGCCCACGAAACCGCCAACGGCGAACTCGGCTATTTCATCGTCGCCGACGGTAGTAAATGCTCATGGCGAGCCAAAACCCGCCCGCCAAGCTTCCTCAACTACTCGCTCATGTCCAAAATGCTCGAAGGCCACATGCTCGCCGACCTCGTCGCCGTCATGGGCTCCCTCAACATCGTCGCCGGCGAACTCGACCGATGAAACACCCACAGATTCTGATCCTCTTGTCAGCATTGATCTTCGCGCTACTGCTCACCGGCTGCTCGATCAAACCAACCTACACCGTCCGCGTTCTCAACGATTCAACGACCAACCTCAACGCCCGCATCGAGCATCGCCCCAAGTTCGCCGATGCCATCATCCTCGAATCCATCACCGTCAAAGCCGGCCAAGAACAAACCCTAGGCCCCGTCGAATCCCCTCCAATGGAACGCGTCGTACTCCTGATCGGCGCCGCCGGCAGTTCGATCAACGATCCAGAGCAGTTCGTCATCAAACGCGGCTCCTACACCGCCAGAATCTCAACAGGCACCTCCACAAGCTGGACCCCATACAACATCAGCGTCCTCAAAGATTGAGTATCTCCTCTCCGGTAGAACGGGCATCGAGCCCGTCTCTTCCCGATCCAACCCCCTACGATCCCACGACCCGAACCCACAAGGATTCCCAATGCCCTGGATCACCAAAAACTCCGGCTCCGCAACCATCCAAACCCGCGATGAACCTTACTTGACCGCCGACATGGTCAAAAAACTCCGCGACGAGTACATCCCCCGCTACCAAAAACCAAAGGGCGCCCTCTTCCAAGCCCTCCACCTCATCCAGCACCACTACGGCTGGGTCCCCAAACAAGCCATGAAAGAAATCGCCGAGGTCCTGAGCATCACCCCAGGCGAAGTCCTCGACACCGTCACCTTCTACGAAGAATACTGGGAACACACCAAAGGCGAAAACCTCATCTCCGTCTGCCGCTCCATCGCCTGCGAGTTCTGCAGCGCGACCGCCTGCACCGAAGCCATCAAAGAAAAACTCGGCATTGATGTCGGCCAAACCACCGAAGATGGTAAGTTCACCCTCGTCGAACTCGAATGCATCGGCTCCTGCGGCACCGCCCCAGCAGCCCTCTACAACGAAGACCTCCACGAAAACCTCACCCCAGAACGAGCCGTAGAAATGATCGACCAAATCCAAAACGGCACCTATAAACAAGGCGGCACCGGAGCTGTCAAAGAAGATTTATAAACAGGAGATTTCCAGAGATGATGATCTTCTTCGATGAGTCCTTCAGGAAACATGAGAGAACTGATGTCCGGTTTGGCGTGCTTATGGGGGTTGCTATTCCAGAAGATGTATTTGCTCGATTCCAAAGGGATTTTTATCAAATCTGTAAACCGTATTTCGGAACCGTTCTGAAGGAAGGGCATGATGTTCACGGTTCTGATTTACTCACAAATGTGACCATGCGGATCCAAGATGAAGGTGGCCATAGTGGGCATTGGAGTCTTGCGGAAGACATTCTTAATTATTCTGCTCGGGCGGGTATTAAAGTATTTGGAGTGGTTTGTTTCAAGACGGATTTCCAGTCCTTTGTGTGCTCTGATGAGACAAATCTCGATCTTACCTTCAAATATTTATTTGAGCGGGTAGATTTGTTTATGAAGAATGAGTTTCCAACCCGGTATGCAAAGCTCGTCTTTGATGACCGTGGGCGATCAACCAATGAAAAGAATGGCCGAGCTATTACCAGCTTTTTTCTGAAGAGCACTGTTGGATCAAGTTATGATTCGTTAATTAAAACTCCGCTCTATGGAGTATCAAAGAGTCATAATTATGGTTTACAACTTGCAGACTTGGTAACTACGGTTGCTGGCCGAAAGTTTCAGGGCGACCGTAGGGTTCAGTTGTTGTGGGAAAAAGTTCACCAGATGCTTTATATTGGGAAGATTGGAAACATGAATCAATCGAGCTTGAAAGTCATGCGGTAGAAAAATAAAAAAAGGACTCGGCGACCTTGCAGTCTATGACTGGGTGAATAGCCCAGTACCGAATCCATACTTGTATTATCGCATCAAACCATGGATTGTTCAAGCAAATTGTCAACTATTGTCAACAATTGTCATTTAGACGCCAGAATACACTCTTCATGCCTCGGGCACCCAACCACATGGTCATTGACCATCCCGCACGCCTGCATCATCGCATACACAATCGTCGGCCCCACAAACCCAAACCCCCGCTTCTTCAAATCCTTCGAAATAAACTTCGACAACTCCGTCTGAGCCGGCAACTCCTTGAGCGTCTCGTACCGATTCACAATCGGCGCATCATCCACATACGACCACATCAACGCGCTCAAACTCGTCCCTTGCGCATACAACACAAGCACCGCCTTGGCGTTGCTCACCGTTGACTCAATCTTGAGCCGGTTCCGAACAATCGACGCATCAAGCATCAGCCGCTCAACATCATCCTGCGTGAACCTGGCGACCTTCTTGGGATCAAACCTCTTGAACAACTTCCGATACCCGGCCCGTTTATTGAGAATCGTCGACCAACTCAGTCCCGCCTGAGCCCCTTCGAGCGTCAGCATCTCAAACAAATGGTGCTCATCTCGATTGGGCACCCCCCATTCCGTATCGTGATACACAATATCCGCTTCCCCTTTGGCCCAAGCGCATCGATGGTCGTTCTTTGTACTCATAGGACTAGAATAGTGCGTGAAGCACGAAAAAGAAATCCCGATCACAAGAGCCATCGGCCAGTTCTTCGGCCACCTCTGGCACTCCACCACCAAACCCACCCAACCAGACTCCCACACCGAAACCATCTCCAAAACCACCCAAGAAACCAACGCCGAGATCAATGGTAATAAAGTCACCCTCCGAAAAACCACCATCGAAGAAATCGAATACCGCGATAATCCCGGAAAATCATGAGGCCTAAACCAATCTTCGACGCCGCCCAAGCAGCACAACCCCTCCCAACACGATAAGGGTTGACGGTGCTGGCACAACGGTCAGGGTGACGCTGGTGCTGTTGATTGCAGTTTCAAAGAACAGGCCGCCATTGAGTTCTGGGAGCATGATGAAATCAAACTCTCCAAATCCATCGAGCGGTATCACCTGATCAAGTATCGTGATAATCTCAAATGAATCACCGAAAACAGGGTTGAATTCTTCGGCCAGGGCAATTTCGAGTATCCCACCAAAGGAGAGACTCCCAACAACAAGTTGGTCGAACGCGCCCAAGGAGGTGCCTCCTAAATCGAAGTGCAGTATTCCACCCGTGAGATTCGGATTGTCGCTGTAGTCAGCGGAGTTGTCCAGCATGCCGCTGATTTCAAGCCGACCAAAGGTGCCAAGTTCGCCGGGATCGATCACCCCGCTATGAACATTGAAGACATCGCCCAGCAACACGCCGGTGCCCTGAATAAGCCCCCGACTGCCATTGAGCATAGTGGGGACTACGGAACTCGCATTTTGGGTGTCGAGGGTCCCTCCATTTCGGAGTGTCAGAACGGCACCGCCGACGGGTGGATGATCCTCATAGAGCCTGATATCGCGTCCCATATGAAAAAACTCGCTGACACGCAGCACCGAATCCGGGCCATCAATAACCAGCGAACTCCCAGCGGCCGTGGTCGAAGCGAGGAACCCGCTGGTGGTCTCCACGACCGCGCCGTCGGTGATGGTCACCGAACCGCTGCCGTCGAGCCCAATCCGGAAGACAGAATCGGACAAAGTCTGGGTGATTTGTACAAGTGTTCCGGGTCCACGGATTACAAGATCAGCGCTTGAAAGAAACTGCCGCGAGTCATTGCGGTCGCGGCCACCCACGGCAAGGCGTTCAAGAGTGATCTGCGATCCACCCGAAATCTCGCCAACGGCGTTTCCATTCCACCCAAGCACAAGAGCACTCGTCGAGAGCGTCGCGCCGTTCATCAAGGCGAGTCGTCCGGTGGTTCCCAGATCACGCCCAAAGAGCATCCCGCCGAAACCATCCCAACTGGTGCTTCCGCCGTGCTGTTCAAAGCCACCATCGCCGAACTGCCCATTGAGATCGCCGCCGAAGACGCCAGAGCCAAGCAAGAGATTCTCATTGGTGACCACGGCGGTCCCGCCGTTGTTGATCAACGCGATGTTCGAGAAATTCGGAGGAGTCCCATCGGCCCAGTTGGCTGGGTCGCTCCAATCGCCGATACCACCGATCCATTCATCAACCCCCCCGGCCGCCGCATGTCCCGATACCAAAAGCCCCACCACGAGTACAGTCCATTTCAACATGATCTTTCTCCAGAAGAATAAGAATCGTCCACAACCCAATACGCATCAATCGAAGCTCTAGATTCCAAAACTGCGTGAGAAAGAGGCATTGCCAAGCGATTTAGAATGTTTCTAAGGCCTCGTGCATCCACTCCCGAATCTGACGAGCCGCGACCGTAAGGGAGCGGTCTTTCCCGAAAACTCAAGACCACTCCCGAACGATCACGGCTCATTCAGAAAAACACCCAATCCAAGCCCTAGAATCGACCACCCCCCAAAGTACCCCCCAAAGTTGCCCCTGTGGCTGTTGCGAGGGGAATGTTTGCTATCAGCTTGGAGCCGATCAATGCCGAAAAAAGTATGGGACAACACACTCTCCGAGCACATCCTGCTCAAACGAATCCCCACAGCCCCCTTCGGGCACATCCGCGATCGCCATGTCGTCGGATACGACGAATACATCAAGACCGGCGGCTACGAAGGACTCCGCAAAGCCCTCACCATGAAACCCGAAGATGTGACGAGCCAGGTCAAAGACGCCGTCCTCCGCGGACGCGGCGGCGCAGGTTTCCCCTGCGGCCTCAAATGGACCTTCCTCCCAGACCCAGACGGCCAAGAACGCTACCTCGCCATCAACGCAGACGAATCAGAACCAGGCACATTCAAAGACCGACTCCTCATGGACTTTGACCCCCACGGCATGCTCGAAGGCATCGCCATCTGCATGTACGCCTGCCGACTCGACAAAGCCTACATCTTCATCCGAGGCGAATACCACCACCAAGCCAAGGTTCTCGAAACCGCCATCAAAGAAGCCTACGACAACGGCATCTTCGGCAAAAACGGCATGATCAACAAATCCTCCGCCTCCGGCGATCCATTCGTCGCCGAGTGCTATGTCCATCGCGGAGCCGGCGCCTACATCTGTGGCGAAGAAACCGCACTCCTCGAAGGCATCGAAGGCAAACGAGGCTGGCCAAGAATCAAACCACCATTCCCCGCCATCAAAGGCCTCTTCGGTCGCCCAACAATCATCAACAATGTCGAAACCCTCGCACACCTCCCCTACATCCTGACCGACGGCGCCAAAGCATTCTGCGAACTCGGCGTTGAATCCTCCATCGGCGGCCCGCCGTCCTACGGCACAAAGTTAATGGGCGTCTCAGGACATGTCGAAAAACCCGGCTGCTACGAACTCGAACTCGGCGTCCCCCTCCGCACACTCATCGAAGACTACTGCGGCGGCATCAAAGGCGGCAAAAAATACAAAGCCGCCATCCCCGGCGGCGTCTCCATGGGCATCCTCGGAACCGACCAATACGAAGCATGCCTCGACTTCGACATCGGCAAACAACACGGCGTCCTCGGTCTAGGCACCTCAGGCCCAACAGTCTTCGACGAAGACACCGACATGGTTTCGGTCTGTCGAAACATCACCCGATTCTTCAAACACGAATCCTGCGGCCAATGCACTCCCTGCCGCGAAGGCTCCGGCTGGCTCTACCAAATCATGACCCGAATCGAAGCCGGCGACGCCAAATCCAAAGACCTCGACCTCGCCCTAGAAATCGCCAACTCCATGGGCTCCATGCCTGGCACCACCATCTGTGGTTTAGCCGACGGCAACGCTTGGGCGACCCGAACCATCATGGAAAAATTCCCCGAAGAGTTCCAAAACCGAGTCCAACGAACCTTCATCCCCGTCACGCTCGACATGTCCACACTGGGCTAATTTTCCTTCGGATCGAATAATCCATCGTTCAACCGCGTTGAGTTCTCTATAAGGCCGTCATCGGTCTGCTATCCCAGAGGAGAACTTCGTGGCCCAACCCAAAAAACCAATCGTAAGCTGGATTCTCCAAGCACTCATCATTCTCATCCTTCTCATGGCCGGCCCAATCCCCAAACTCACCGGCGCAGAAGGCGCGATCGCACTCTTTACAGAACTCGGCGCAGAACCAATAGGCCGCTACGCCGTCGGCGCATTTGAAGCCCTCGCCATCACCCTGCTCATCGTCCCCAAGACCACCATCTACGGCGCGATCCTCACCACCGGCCTCATGGCCGGCGCAATCATGGGACACCTCACCAAACTCGGCATCTCCATCTCCCCCGATGTCCACCCAGACCTCCAAGGCCCAGGCATGTTCATCATGGCCGTCGTCGCCTTCCTCTCAGCACTCGGCATCCTCGCCATCCGCCGAGCCCAACTCCCAATCATCGGCGACAAGTTCACCACCGCATCAGATCCCTGAACACATTTGGGTGCCGTGCTTTCGCCGTCTTCGGCTAAAGCACGAACGGACATCTCCAAACAAAAAGCAAGCCGGGTGCCACTATTCGCCGTTTTTGGGGGGCGGCGCAGTAGTATTTTTTGGATTGCACTGAATTGCTAAGTTTTCAAGACACTGCTGCGCATAAGAATGCGAGCAGTGGCACCCACAAATCCAATCTTCCTCTCTGTGTTCTCTGTGTTCTCTGTGTTCTCTGTGGTCAAGTCTTCTCTTATCTTTTCTTCCCCCAATGGCAAGTGGCTAATCCCTAATCCCTTCTTCAAAAATCAAGCAGCGAGCGTTCCCGCTCGCTGCCCGCCTGAAGGAATCAGGATGGTGTGGTTTGTTAGGCCGATGATTCAATCATCATCGGAACCTTGATTCTGTTTCGTCACGCGCCGCTGTTTCTTGTTGCGCCGTTCTTTGCGCTCACCCGCCTCAGCGTTCTTAACTTTGGATCGCTTCGATTTCACCGCCCCGTCAACACGCTCATGGCGTTGCACACGCATCTTGGCAACCTTCTCCTTGACCGCGGTTTGTTGCTCAGAAGTTAAAACCGACCACAGTTTCTTCTTGGCGGCCTGATCCGAAGGAGCCTTGCTCATCACCTCACGCCTCTGTGTACGCCTCTGCTCACGCATCTGCTGTTGTTTCTCTGGCGACGCACGCTCTCCCTGCTGAGCGCGTTTCTTTTCACCGAGTTCTCCATCGGGGCGTTGTCGTTGGAGTTGTCCAGCGTTGCTGCCCTCGCGATGTTTGCCATTACCCTTGGCTTTCCGGTCTCCGTCTCCACGCTTCTGCTCGCCGGCTTTCTCGCCATCGCGTTGTCCTTGCTTTCCCTGCTGCCCTCGCTGTTTCCGCATTCCTTCAAGCTCTTTTTTATGAGCTTCCTTAAACGCGGCTACCTTTTTCTTATGCGATTGAACGATCTCTTTGATCTGCACCTTCTGCTCATCGCTGAGCGCAAGCTCAGGATTATCCTGCGCGGCTTTATTCAATCCCCGGATAGCACCAAGATACGCCCGAAACGGCAAATCCCCCGCACGCCGAGTCGCCTCACCAGACCCACTCATCGAATCCCCAGCATCAGCCCCAGAAGATTCAACAACCTCAGGCCCGCGAAGCAATCCAGCCTCCTCTTCATTTGGTTCAGCAGCAACAACGGTTCCCGCCAAAGCCGCGATCATCACAGCAATCCCAAATCGTTTTATGTTTGTAGTAGTCATATACCAAAGTCTCCCATCAAGGCCGAGCGTCACGCCCAGCGGTGTACCTGTATTGCCTATCGACCAGCCAAACGCCACACGATTCCTCATATTGCACACCACCGAAATCTTCAACGGTCTATGATCTTCCCGGTTCGGTTTACGCCGGTTATCCCATCTAAAACACCTGCATTTCAAGCAATCCACCCCAAAGGACCTTCCCATGCCCCTCACCAAAGAACTCATCAACGACGCACTCTCAGGAGTCTCCCACCCAGAAGGCGGCGACCTCGTCTCACGAAACTGCATCCTCAACATCGCCATTTGCAGCACCGACGCCTCAGTCCGCATCTGCTACACCCAAGGCAACCCAGACCAAAAACAACCAGATCGCAACACCCTCTCCAACATGGGCAAGTTCATCGAACAACTCATCCGCGCCACCGCCAAATCAGAAGGCGTAGAAAACCTAGGCCTCATCATCGACTTCGTAGACCACGCAGGCCAGGTTGTGTTGAAGTTGAAGAGTGACACCCCCCAAAATAAAGATCACGCCAAGCCGACCGAGCAACCGCCTCAAGGTACCCCGCAAAATAGTGCCGCCGCCGGAGTCCCAGGCGTCAAGCACATCATCGCCGTCGGCGCAGGAAAAGGTGGCGTAGGAAAATCCACCGTCGCCATCAACCTCGCAATAGGACTCGCACGAAAAGGCCACGCCGTCGGCGTCCTCGACGGCGACATCTACGGCCCATCACTCCCAACAATGCTCGGACTCGGCGCACTCGACCAAGCAGTCATCGAATCAACACTCCAACCATTCCTCGTCCACGGCATCAAATCAATCACCATGGGCAAACTCGTCGACCCCGAAAAACCACTCATCTGGCGAGGACCAATGGCCCACGGCGCATTCCACCAACTCATCGAACGCACACAATGGGGCGAGCTCGACTACCTCATCGTCGATCTCCCACCAGGCACCGGCGATGTCCCCCTCACCCTCGCCCAATCCGTCAAACTCACCGGAGCCGTCATCGTCTGCACCCCTCAAAAAGTAGCCCAAGACGACGCCGTCCGCGCGTCAAAGATGTTCGAATCCCTCGGAGTTGATGTCCTGGGCGTCGTCGAAAACATGTCCTACTTCATCGGAGACGACGGCAAAGAATACGACATCTTCGGCAAAGGCGGCGCACAAAAAATGGCCCAACGACTCGCCCTCCCCTTCCTAGGCTCCATCCCCATCAACACCGCCTTGCGCCAAAACATGGACAACGGCAACCCACCAAAAAACTTCGACCCCAAAACCGCCGGAGGCAACCAACTCCCCGCAGCATTAGAACAACTCACCGACCAACTCATCGCCCAAGTCACCCTCGCATCAATGAACAAAAACAACCAAGCACCAACACTCAGCATCTCCTGATTATCGAGTACGAACTTTCGACCGAATCAACTCACGCAACGCCGGGCCCTTCCGAGGCACCACCGGCACCACATCAAGCACCTGCCCCGGCAACACATCCGTCAGCACCGTCTGCGTCCCATCAGGCCACTTCACCACCACCTCATCAATCATCGTGTGTTGTCCAATTCCAAAATGCGCCTCCGCTGGTACCTGAGCCATAAAACTCGTCCCCGCGCTGATGAGCCGCATGCGATCGACGCTCCCAGTTCGTATCGTCACCACCGCTCCAATCGCCCGCGTGTTATTGGTCCCAGGCATCCGAGGCCGCACCACCAACCACCGATTCCCAGGCCTCACCTCAGCCACATTACTCTCCAATACACGCACCGGCCCATTCATCACCGTCACAATCAAATCCAAATCCCCATCACGATCAAAATCCACATCCACAAGCGCAGAACCATAATCATCAAACCCAAACCCAATTGCCTCCTCCTCCGCAACATACACAGGCGTCCCCACCATCGGCCCCCGATTCATCCACAACTTCCAAGGCACATCAGCCCCCCCAAACTCAATAGCATTGACCTCCGCCAAATCCAACTTCCCGTCGTTGTCAAAATCAACAAACACCGTCCCCCATCCCCAACCACCATTATCCACCCCGAGCGCAACGGCCTCTTCATCGTACCCGATTGTTGTGTTGGACTTGGTAAAGAACACATTGTGTTCAGGAATCCCAGACGGATTCCCAAACAAGTTCGTCACATACAAATCAAAATCCCCATCATTATCACAATCCCCCAGCGTCGCCCCCATCTCATTAAACGAAGTATCGAGCCCAAGAGCCACCGCCGAATCAATAAACACTCCCGTCCCATCATTTTCCAGCATCGTATTAGGCAAAAAATCATGCGCCAAAAATACATCAAGATCCCCATCACCCTCCTGGTCAAACATCAAAGCCTGCCAGTACGCCCCCCCCGCACCAGCCAGCGGCGAATCACCAGTAATATCCGTAAACATCATCCCCCCATCATTCCGAAAAATCCAAGCACCCTCATCCCAAGTCGTCACCACCAAATCAAGCCGACCATCCCCCGTCAAATCCCCCGCACACATCGCCCCCCCATGCGTCTGGGCTGCAAGCAATGGCATTAAATCCAACCCAGACCCAACCGTCACCTCCACAAACGAATGATCCGCCTGCTGCTGATACAACGCAATCGTCCGCGCCCCAATCACACCCGGAATCTGAAACTGATCGTACTGAATCACCAGATCAAGCAGATCATCCCCATCAGCATCAAACCACAACGCCGATCGAGCGTTATCCAAATCCGTAATCCCAGAAGCGACCGCGATCTCAGTAAACACGCCCCCATCATTGCGATACAACTGGCACGCAAACCCAACCCCGCTGGGCACAAACAGATCAACATCCCCATCATTGTCATAGTCCGCCGCAATCAAGCCCGTCCCCATCCCCATCCCATGATTCAAAGCCCCAATCCCGATCGCCCCGCCAACATCACTCAGCCGCAACTCGTACTCAACCGCATCAATCGTCGACGCGCTGGGCCGGGTCGACCTCGTCGCCCCCGCCGGCCCAAGACACAGCCCGAACAATAAACCACCGCTCAATGCAATACTCACAAATGCCATTTCTAAGCCCTCAATACGAGTTAAGATTCCACACCCAGTACACCAGAATTACCCTCCAAACTCAACCTAAAACCACCGATTTCACACGCTCTTTACAATTTTCACACAAAATCGGACCTTTCCACATCCGTCATCATGCATCGGTGGTATATTCCAAACAGAAAGCAAACAAAAAAGTCTACTAAGGGAACCCAATGACCACAACATCCACCATCATCGCCCAAATTGCCAAAGACCTCGTCGCCCACTGCAACACCGAGCATGAGGACATCATCGCTCACGACTGCGCCCTCTGGGACAAGCACTTCGCTCCAGACTTCATCAGCATCGAAGGCGACGGCAAGACCTACCAGGGCCGCGACGCCATGATCGCCAAATACAAAGAATGGCAAGCCTCCACCAAAATGCACTCCTGCAAAGTCACAGGCCCATTCCTAGGCCAAGACTCCTTCAGCGTCATCTTCGAAATCGACATGGAATCAAACACCGGCCAGTTCCCCCGCATGACCATGCAAGAAGTCGCCATCTACACCGTCACCAACGGCAAAATCACCAAAGAAGAGTTCTGCTACCCATGCCAAGACTGCCAAGACTGCCAAGACTGTCAAGACTGCGAGTAAACCAATTTTAAGGGTGCCATGCTTTCGCCGTCTTCGGCTAAAGCATGAATAGATACTCGGGTACCACTACTCGCCGTCTTCGGCGCAGTAGTGTCTTATGTCACCAATTTTCATCCCACCTCATCCCCCTCACCCCACCCTCGCCGCCTCAACCTTCTCAATCGCCTCAGCAATCGCCCGCTCAATATCCTCATTGATCACAAAGGTGTCATACACATCAGATTCCTTCGCAAACGCAATCTCCCGCTTGGCCTCAGCAAACCGCTTCTGAATCAACTCCTCAGATTCCCGCTTCCGGTTCCGCAACCGATTGAGCAACTCCTCTTCGCTCGGCGGCAAAATAAACAACCCAAACGCCTCAGGCATCCGATTCTTCACCTGTTGAGCCCCCAAAACATCAATCTCCAAAATCACAAGCCGCCCGCGCGCAAGTTGCTCGGCAACCCACTTGCGCCGCGTCCCATACTTCTTCCCAAACACATCAGCCCATTCCAAAAATAAGTCGTTCTCCACAAGTTCATCAAACTCATCGTCGGAAATAAAGTGATAATCCACCCCCTCAATATCCGCCTCAGTCTTGGCCCGCGTCGTATAGCTCACCGAAAACACCGAATCCCCAATCGACCGCTCAACCCCACGCGTAATCGTCGTCTTCCCAACCCCCGAAGGCCCAGAAATAATCAACAACAACCCATTCTCAGTATCAGTCGGTAGCCGCGGGTATCCAGTTTCCATCGAAATCATCTCCATGACCTGAGCGTAGCCCCCAAAAAAAGAAAGAGGGCGTAGCAGGCAGGAACCACTACGCCCTCGTGGAAAATTGTCCTAAAACTAGATCAGTCTCCGCGTCTCCTCGCCCCAAGGGCAAGCACTCCGCTCAAGACAACCAGCGATCCTGGCGTTGGCACAACCGAAACAGAAGCACCGCCAAAAACCCCAATCCGGTCACTGATATCAGGTCCATAGGTAAAGTTGAGTTCAACATCTCCGCCAGACCATCCATCAAGCGGATTGCCCAGCAGATCACCAACGAACACCTCATACCGAACAGAGTGGGGGCCCTTAACATCGCTGGCATACCAATTGTGGATCATCGACCCATCCCATTGCCACACCGAATCAGAGCCATCGGTCCCCAAAATAGGGTCATACCCAAACTCCGAATACACCGACAAGTGCTCTGATCCGCCAAGCGTCCGCACAAAGACCCCGCTGTTTGGTGGCAACGAGATAAACCCATTGGCCAGCCACCCAAACTGCGAGTTATGTCCAATCCCATCAAGCACCGAAGCCGAGCCGCTGAAGGCCCCAGACCCTTCAAGCATCTCAACGGTCGACATCGCCGGCGACTCAAAAGTCACATACACCTGCTGGTCAAATATAGAAACCAACAAATGACTCATCGGCCCACCCATCTGCGGAATGTCCGCCTGGGCAACACCAACAACAGCGATAGAAATGGCACACACGGTTATCAATGATCGATTCAGCATGGCTTATGCCCTCCGCCGACGAGCCGCGACCAAACCGCCAAGCCCGATGAGCGAAAGCCCAGCAGGCGAAGGCACCGCATTAAAGTTCAGCGTCACATCAGAAGAAGTAAACCCAGCAAGCTCAATACCGCTCGCATCGCCAACATACACCCGGTAAGTCGCATCAAACTCACCAAGTGTATCGGCGCTGTACCAGTTGTGAACCATTGTCCCGCCCCACATCCATTGGTCACTTGAACCGTCAGTTCCGAGGATTGCGTCATAGGTGTGCATCGAGCGCATCATCCGCATACCACCTTCATACACATTGAGCCCAGCCGTCGAGCTCACATGCTCAACCCACACAAACTCACCAGCATCAAGGTTGATAAAACCATCGGCCACCCATCCATACTGACTCGAGTAATACGAATCATCAAGAACAGCCGCAGCTCCAGAATAAGTCTCACCAACAAACCGATTCATCTCGACCCGATTGCTGGCGCTGGTCATCACATGGGTATGAATGACATTATCGGCGCCCATCGAAATCTCAATATGCTCCATTGCTCCCCAAACATTGGGCCAGCTCATGCCGCCAATGGCCGAGCCACAAACCAAAGCAACTGTCAAAGTAGTCATTATCGTATTCATTGTATTCCTCTTCCATATAAATCCGCTCTTTGCAGAAGCGGTGTTGTTGTAAATAAGCCCAAGCAAACACTTCACCGGGCTGTCTTCGGGTACCAATTGTCCCGTTCTTTGTCCGCGTCGTACATCTCCGCAAACCGGTGCGCCGCAGCGTGCCCGTCAAGCATCAAGTACCCCGCCTTGTCCCCGTGCCGCTCCGTAGCAACCTCAAACCCAGGCTCAACGCCACGGGTCCTCCAAAAATGGGACATAATGTGATCCGCGCTGAGCTCCTCACGCATCTCACCAAGCAATATGGTGACTGATGCATGAGGCGTTGCCCAACGCTTCCTATAAGGCGTAAACCGATCACCCATAAACATCTCAGGGTCAATCTCCTCACGCCGAAGCTCAAAATACACATTCATCCCATAGCTCAGAGCCGCCGTAGAAAACGGCAACCCCGGCTGCTCGATCGGGCTCTCCCGCTGGTCATGAGCACAACGATAAAAATCATTGCTCGCGCTCCACCAAGACTCGCTCTGCCACAAATCCGACTCACCCTCAAACGACTGAGAAGTCAGATACTCAAACATCTGAGGCCCCCAGGGCAGGATCCCGGAAAAACCTACAGAATGCTTCGAGCGAGGAAGCACATCCTTGTTGTCATCGGTGTACATGCTCATCACCATCCCGAGTGAACGGAGCGAAGATAAACATTGAACCGAGCGAGCACTATCACGCGCCCCACTGAGTGACGGGAGCAGGATCCCAATCAGCAGAGCGATGATCGCAATCACCACAAGCAACTCAATAAGCGTAAAGCCAGAGCGGCCGGCATAAACCAATCGCATATCAGCAACCTCCCAATGCACCACAAGGCGCATCGAAAAAATCAACTACAGAAAATAATGTGTACAACTCGATCGATCAACTCACCCGCGAGGCGGAGGCGTCGCCAGCTCAAGGCCGCGAGATATCGGTGCCCGATCATTGGTCGTAAGAATCACAACCCGATCAGCATCAATAAAGACCGAAGCATCCGCCCGCCCCATCATCATCCCCACAAAGAACGCAACAACAATATTGCTCCCCGCGCCCCCCAACGCCTCAACAGATTTATTGTTCTTAGGCACCCGGCGGACCGGCTCCTCAGAATCCAACGGATCCATCAGCCCCGCCTCACACAACGGACAATCAGGCCCCCCCGCCATCGGCATCACGCAAGAACACATGTCCTGCCCACACACAGACCACTCCGGCCGATCGCGATCCATCGAAGACAACACAAACGACCATCCCGATCCAGCCAATATAAAGCCGATCGCAAAGATCATCGTCGCCACAAAATGGAAGCGTTGGGTTCTCATAGAACCGGAAAGCATATGGCCAGGCAGTAATACAAGACAACTCCATCCACTATGAAATTGCTCTAATTGTGCCCAATCAAGGACTTTACCGCATCCCGCACCCACTCTTCCTCAATCCGATCAATCCCGCACCGCTCCAAATGGTCATTGGCCGACTCGCTCGCTGGTAGCGACGGATCAGCCACCACCACCACCTCGCTTGGCCGACCATCGGAAAACGGAATCACCGGCACCGTCGTCCACCGAGGATCCGTAGGCCCAAACAAACTCACCAAAGGCGTCCCCATCGCCGCCGCAATATGCCGAGGCCCAGTGTCATTGGTCACCATCAAACGCGCCCCCTTACACAACGCCTTCAGCCCCCCCAAAGTATTCCCCATCTTCGGCAGTGACACCGGATCAGAACCGCACAACCCACAAATCTCATCAACCAACTCCGACTCCGCCGGCGACCCATTGATCAAAACCTTCAACCCAAACTCATCACCCAACCAATCCGCCAACCGAGCAAACCGATCCCCCGCCCAACGCTTGGCCTCATTATTCCCCCCAGGATTCAAAATCGCATACCCCGAATCACCAACCCCCGCCTCCGCCAATATCTCATCGCATTTCGCCTGATCCCCCTCCGACACCGGCAACTCCATCACCACCCCATCCGGAATCGCCAAAGGCATCGACACACAATCCACCGGCGAATGCACCGACCAATCCACAAGTTCTTCTTCAAGCAAATACCCCGCCAGATTCCAGTAGTAATCCACCGCAGGAACCATCTTCCAAGACCCGTCCCCATTCCGCGGCGGCACCACCTTGTCCGTCAACAAAATCCCCCGCCCATCCCGGTCATACCCAATCCGCCGATCAATAAACGCCAGCCGCGTCGTCAACGCCGTCGAAAACGAGTTCGTCATCAACAACGCCGCATCATACCGCCGAGGCCGAACCTTCGCCGCCGCTTTCTTGGTCGCCATCATCCCATGAGGAACAAACACATGCAGTTCATCGAAAAGGTCACCACCCCCAACCAAATGATCAATCCCCCCCCGGCACAACCCACCAATAAAAATCCCAGGCATCGCCTCTCGAATCCGCCGAACCGCAGGCGTCGCCATCACCACATCCCCCACCCAAGAAGGCAACACAATCAAAAGTCTCAAAGGCCGATCACCCATCTACCAATCCTTCCCCATCGACCACAACGCCGTCCCAAACTGCCGCTCATGCCACCGATTCGTATCCCGCCGAAGCTGCGCCATAAACGCCAACGCCCCCAACCGATGCACCCCAATGACCACCTCAATCTTCTTCTCATCACACGACAACTCATGAATCACCACCCCCGTCCGCTCCGCGATCCCCCGCGCCACCGCCTCAACCATTTCTCGCGTCCGCAAATCAGCCATCGGTACAAACGCCTCATCCGTAGATTTGAGAACCACCCGCGTCCCAGGCACAATCTTCGGATGCACATCCACTTCACCACCAGACCCCTCCGGTTCAGTAAGTATTTCCTCAGCCGCCGCCATCAAATCAACATGCGTCCCATCAGCCCCAATCTGAATCGTGTGCCCCTCCGGCACCCCCGCATCCATCCCCGCATCCAAATCCCGCTGCTTATCCCCAATCATCCAAGACTTGCTCGCATCCAAACCAAGTTCCGCGCAAGCCGCCCGAATCATCCCCCCATGCGGCTTCCGCCAATCATGATCCGCGTCATACGGCTCAACACACCCCTCCGCATGATGCGGCGCGTAATACCACCCATCAATCAACTGTTCCCCGCCCCCCAAAGTAAAGACTCCGCCGCCGCCTTCATTGAGCTTGTCACGCAGCGCATCATTGACCGCCTCAACATCCCGCGTAGTCCCCCCTCCACGAGCCAGCCCCCCCTGATTCGTAATCACCACCAACACAAACCCGGCTTGCTTGAGCGCAACGAGTGCTTCCTTGACCCCAGGCATCAACACCGCAAACTCCGGCTTCAACAAATCCCCCCACTTAACCCCCTCCCAAGCCCCCTCCGGCAACGCCGCATTGACATTGATGGTGTCGTCCCGATCCAAAAAAACTGCTGCGCGTTTCATGCCAAGAGCATAGGTAATCGTCTCCACAAAAAAACCCCGCACGCGCGGGGTTTCAAAGTTTCAAAGATCAATCAAACTCAAGCAATCGTCACCGACTCATCAAGATACACATCCTGAATCGCCTGCAACAACGCCGCCCCTTCACCCATAGGCCTCTGGAACGCCTTACGACCAGAAATCAAACCCATCCCCCCCGCACGCTTATTAATCACCGCCGTAGTCACGGCCTCCTTCAAATCCCCAGCACCACTCGACGCCCCGCCAGAGTTAATCAAAGGCGACCGACCCATATAACAGTTCGCCACCTGGTACCGGCACAAATCAATCGGATGCCCGCCGCCACCATTCTCATCACACCCAGCAAGGTTCGTGTAGATCGAGTTATCAAACTTGCCATACGAAGAATCGCCCGAGTTGAGCGCAGCGTACCCACCGTTATTGGTCGGCAGCTTCTGCTTGATAATGTCCGCCTGAATCGTCACCCCAAGATGATTCGCCTGCCCAGTCAAATCCGCCGACGAGTGGTAGTCCACCCCATTAACCTTGAACGCATCGTTGCGGATATAGCACCAAAGCACCGTCACCAGCCCATACTCATGGGCCTCAGCAAACATATCCGCCACATACTGAATCTGCTGCTCAGATTCCTCAGACCCAAAGTAGATCGTCGCCCCCACGGCCGCCGCCCCCATCTCCCAACACTGCTTGATGCTGCCAAACGGAATCTGATTAAAAGTGTTCGGATAGGTCATCAACTCATTGTGATTAAACTTGACGAGATACGGAATCTTGTGCGCATATTTCCGAGCCGTCGCCCCAAGCACGCCAAAGGTCGAAGCCACCGCATTGCATCCGCCTTCAATAGCAAGTTGGATGATTGATTCAGGATCAAAGTAGATCGGATTCGGAGCAAACGAAGCCCCCGCCGAGTGTTCGATGCCCTGATCAACCGGAAGGATCGAGGTGTACCCGGTTCCGGCCAGGCGACCCGTATTAAAGATACGCTGAAAATTATTAAGTGTGTTCTGATTCCGGTCGCTCATCGCCAGAATCCGGTCAACAAAGTCAGGCCCAGGCACATGCAACTTGTCCTTAGAAATCGCAGGCGTGTTAAAGTTGAGCAGTGCATCATCCTCCAGCACCGAGGCCACATCAATCGTCAGATTCCGTTCAAGCGTCATGGTCGTCATCCTTACATCTCCTGGCTATGCGGATTATTCCGCTGTTGATCAGTCCATCGGCACAATCATACGCCCAATAAAGCAAACCACCCCCAAACATCTTCCTCTTCCTCCCTCTCCCATTGGGGGGTCTGATGGGAGAGGGCCGGGGTGAGGGCTCCCATTCCTTGCCTTCTCTTCTCCTCCCCTCCGCCTTTATCTTATTCTTCCCACAATCCCCCTCTTCTCTGCGACCTTTGCCCCTTTGCCACCTCCGCGTACCTCTTCTCTTTCTTATTCCACCCCCCTCTTCTCAGTGCCCTCAGTGCCCTCTGTGTTCAATCTTCTTCATCACCAAACCAACCCAAAAACAAGGGTATTCCCCGCCCCAATGTGCTAAACTACA
>JAESRA010000070.1 GCA_016764895.1 Phycisphaerales bacterium
CTTCCTCCCTTCCTCCCTTCCTCCCTTCCTCCCTTTTCTTCCTTTCTTCCTTTCTTCCTTTCTTCCTCCACTCCTACCGCTCTTCCTCCTTCTCCTTCTTCCTCCCTCTCCCCTGGGGAGAGGGCCGGGGTGAGGGCTCCACGCCTTCTCCTCTTCCCTCCCACCTCTCTATTCTTCATCTTTCCTTTCTTCCCTTCTGTATTTATCTTCCCTCTTCTCCCTCCTCTATCTTCCTCCTCCCCAGCCCAACTCTTCTCTGCGTCCTCAGCGACCTTTGCCCCCTCTGCGTACAAAAATCTTCCACAAAAAAACAACCGACCCATCAAAGGCCGGTTGCCATAAAAATCAATATCAACTCTCAATCAAGCAGCACGACGACGAACCGTCTTACGAGCAGTCGTCTTCCGACCAATCCGCCCAGCAACAGCCTTGCGTACCGGCTTACGAACACTCTTGCGCGCCGCTGGCTTGCGGGTAGCAGTCTTACGAGCGGTCGTCTTCTTGGCAACAGTCTTCCGCTTGGTCGCAGTCTTCTTGACGGCCGGCTTACGAACAGCCTTGCGAGCCGTGGTCTTACGAGCAGCAGTCTTCTTCGCCGCTGGCTTGCGAGCAATCGTCTTCTTAGCAGTAGTCTTCCGCTTGGCAACAGTTTTCTTCGCCGCTGGCTTACGAACGGCCTTGCGAGCGGTCGTCTTCTTAGCAACCTTCTTAATAGTTTTCTTTGCCGCTGGCTTGCGAGTCGCTGTCTTCTTGGCGGTCGTCTTACGAGCAGTGGTCTTCTTGGCAGCCGTCTTGCGTGCCGGGCTCTTCTTGGCCGTAGTCTTTCGAGCAGTCGTCTTCTTAGTCGCTGTTTTGCGAGCAGTGGTCTTTCTCGCGGTCGTCTTCTTGGCGGTGCTCTTGCGAGCCGCGGTCTTCTTGGCCGGTTTCTTCTTCGCAGTAGTCTTGCGCGCCGCAGGCTTCTTAGTAGACGCCTTGCGGGTCGTTCGTTTGGCCGTCGATTTCTTGGCCGGGTGTTTCTTCGTTCGAGTAGCCATAACAGTTTCTCCGTAGGCCCAAGCGATAACGCCGGGCGGGTGTTTCATCAGCCGGGATTCCTTCCCCAGCAACAACGCCCGCCGACATCGACAGGCCCCGCACCCATTACAAGGTGCACACGCCGTTTTCGACCGTCCAAGCCCCTCATATAAAGAACACATCTCAAATTAAACAAAAAACGCGCAACAAACACACGCCACACCCACAATTCATATCAACACACAACCACTGCGCAACTTCAGCGCAGCATCGCCCAATCAACAAAACAAACAAACATCCACTCAAGGCCCGACTATCTCACCCAACAACCTCGCCCGACGATCCGCCTCATCAACCCACTCCTGCATCTTCTCAAAGTTCCCCATCGCAGAATACATCTCCCCAACCTTCTGAGCAATCATCGCATTCCGCTCGTCCAACTCCGCCGCCTCAATCATCGCCGCAACCCCCTCCTCAGGACGACCACCATTGAACAACAACGCCGCATAATCCACCATAAACACAGGCACATCCACCCGCCGTTCCGCAAGTTCCTTGTAATGCGCAAACCCCATCGTCAGCGCATCCTCATGCCGCAGCATCAGCCCCACCCGAACCATCAGCTCAATAATGTACTTCCGATCAAAGTCATTCTCCGCCCGCTCCTCAGCAAGCTCAAGCAACTCCAACGACCGATCCACCTGTCCATCATCGGCAAAGATCCCCGCCGCCCGCCGCAGCACCTCAGACCGATACCCCCCCGCCATGGTCAGCGCAATTTCCCCCCGCTCCGCAGACACCTGAATCTGCCGCAGCGCATTGGCCAGTTCTCCAGCACTCAACCATGTCAGCGCCGTCGCGTCGGGGCTCTCGATCGCCGTCGTCGCCATTTCTTCCATCAAATCCCGCATCCCAAACGCCGAAGCCCCCCGCGCAATATCAATATACCACCCGGCCTTATTCCCCTCAAGCGAAGGCACCATCGCCACCGCCTCCTCATACAACCGCTGCACCGCCTGCATATCCCCCATAAACCCATTAAACGCCGCCTCGGCCATCACAAACCCGATCTCATTGTCCTCCGGTACATAATCAAACATCGCCACCGCCTCATCATGATTCCCCCGCGACCACGCCGCCTTAGCAAGCTCGCTCCGAATCAAATGCAAATCCGGGTGCGCATCGAGCCCCTCTTTATAAATACCAAGCAACTCACCAACATCGCCCGACGACAACTCCGCAAGTTTCCCCGCCTGAATAATCAAACTATCCGTCGGGTTCCCATGGGCAATCACATCCCGCAGCGACTCAAGCCCCGCTTTCGGATCACCCATCACCGCCTCTAAATACGCAATCCGCACCCGATGCTCGGCATGAAGACCCCACCCATACCCACCACGATCAAACGAATCCCCCCGCTTGTACCAACCAATCGCCTCCTTGGCCCGCGCCTGCATCTCAGGCGACCCCATAAAATCACGCCGCATCATCGCATTACTCGGCACATCAAAGCTCGCAAACCCCAAATCCCCCCGCCACCGCGCATACTTGGCATGCCCGCTCCACACAGACCCCCCCAGCATCACCACCATCAACAACCCAACAACAGCCCCCGCAAACCGCACCTTCCCATTCTTCTTGAGTTGCAACGAATGCATCGACACATTTTCCTTGCGAACCATCCACCACACCTGCACCACAAGCATCGTCACGACCGCCGCCAGCCCCCCCGCCATCAGCATCGGCACCATATCAAACAACCCCCGCGTCGCATAAAAAGCCCACGCAAACACCAAAACCGCAACCACATCCTCCCCAAAGCTCAGATCATACCGCCGTGCCCTCTTGGCCTTGTGCGCCGCCCCAATCTCAGCCGTCTTCGCCTTCCGAAGCACCGCAGGCCCACCAAACCCAATCGACAACGCATCATTGGGACACGCGCTCACACAATCCATCGTCTTCATACACCCCGAATCAATCACCGCCCCAAAATCCCGCACCTCTTCATTGACCCGAACATTCGAAGTGCACACCGCCGTGCAATACCCACACTGCTGACAATCATCATTGACCACCACCCGCACCGGTGCAATTTTATCCAACGGCTTAAAGAACCCCGCATACGGACACGCATAAGTACAAAAACCCTTCGCACCCAAAAAGTACACCGTCACAAACCCGCACACAATCAAAAACACAATCGCCACAGGCCAAGTCGGCATCGTCGCCCAGTAATCCGTCACAATCAACTCTTCACTCATCTGATAAAACTTCCCCACCGGCCGCAGCCACACAGGCCAATCAATCCCCTGACCTTCCAAAAAAGGCTTCAAAGCCAACCGCTTAAAAGTCGGCCACACAAACATATACGAACCCAAAATCACAGGCACCCACATCAACAACCGCGACCGAAACGCCCGAGGCCGAACCCCAATCCGAGACATCAAAACAGCACAAAAATCCTGCAACGCCACCATATGACAAAGCCACCCACAAAAGAACCGCCCAAAAAACATCGTCGCCAAGAGCGCAACCAAAAACAAAATCGCCCCCGCATTGACAACCCCCATCTCAAGCGTCTCCATCGCCTCACTCGGCTCAATCGGCGACACCGTCACCCCCATAATCAACCACTGCACCAAATGCACCACCATCAGCACATTGACCATCACCAAAACCCCCGTCCGCCACCGAGCAGTCTTGGTCGCCCCCATCTTGGGTGCCTTCGTTTTGATCACCCGCAGCGACACATCCTCCCCCACACCTTCCTTCACCCTCTCCTCTTCCCCCTCCCCACCATCCCCCCGTGGCACAGGCGTCCCGCCTGTGTTCTTATCTTCCTCCCTCTCCCATTCTGATGGGAGAGGGCCGGGGTGAGGGCTCCCAGACTTCTCCTCTTTCTCCCCACTTCTACTTCTTCTCCTACTCTTCTCCCCCCCATTCCCCATTCCCCACTGCCCATTGCCCATATTCCCATTTTGATCATCTTTATCACTCATACCCCCACTCTATCATCAACTCCCCCCCCAGCACACCCGATTCCCACTCTGACCTACCCTTCTTGGAACCACCATGACCAATAACCCACACATAAAACCGCTCCCCTACCCAAACTGGACTCCAACATCCTGGAAATCCACAAACTTCACCCCCCCCTACACCTACCAAGACCCCCAAGCCCTCAAAGCAGCCACCGACCGCCTCGCACAACTCCCCCCCCTCGTCACCTCAGGCGAAATCGAAAAACTCAAAATACAAATCGAAGAAGCACAACAAGGAAAACGCTTCATCCTCCAAGGCGGAGACTGCGCCGAAACACTCGACGAATGCCGACCAGAATACATCACCAACAAACTCAAAATACTCCTCCAAATGTCCCTCGTACTCATCCATGGCCTCGCCCTACCCGTCACAAGAATCGGACGCTTCGCAGGACAATACGCCAAACCAAGATCATCCCCAACAGAAACCGCCACCCACAACGGCCAACAAACAACCCTCCCCTCCTACTTCGGCGACCTCATCAACCGAGCCCCCTTCACCCCCCAAGACCGCCAACCAGACCCAAACCTCCTCGTCGAAGGATACAAACACGCCTCCATGACCCTCAACTTCATCCGCTCACTCCTCGACGGCGGATTCGCAGACCTCCACCACCCAGAATACTGGGACCTCACCTTCTTCAACAACGCAGACCTCGACAAAGACCGAAAAACCCAATACCAACAAATGTCAAAAACACTCGCCGACGGTTTAGCATTCATGGAAAACCTAGGCGAAAAACAAGTACACGAATCCACAAGAGTCGACTTCTACACCTCCCACGAAGGACTCAACCTCCACTACGAACAAGCACAAACAAGAACAGTCCCCCGCAAACAAGGCCACTTCGACCTCACCACACACCTCCCCTGGATCGGCGAGCGCAACCGAAACCTCGATGGCCCACACATCGAATTCTTCAAAGGAATCAACAACCCCGTCGGCATCAAAGTCGGCCCAACAATGAACCCCAACGAACTCGAAAAACTCATCAACACCCTCAACCCCACAAACGAACCCGGCAAAATCGTCCTCATC
>JAESRA010000071.1 GCA_016764895.1 Phycisphaerales bacterium
CAAACCCCCAACCCCCCCATTTCGATCATCATAAAACCCGCCTACAGGCGGTTTTTTTATATGCCTTCTAATGATGCGTCCATACTCCTGTTTTTATTGGCACTTGGGCTGCTTTGGAGTATGTTCAAATTGGTCCCCCAACGCTGGGGGCGCAAGACACTTCTTTTAAGAAAGGGAACTTGTGATGAAAAAAGCACAAACCGCAACCGTAATTCTCAGTTTGGTATCCTTCGGAGCAACCGCGCTTGCAAATGTTGGACTCCAGATCACATTTGATGAGTTTGCAGCTGTGAATGACAACTCTGGCTTCCTCGCCAATGAGTATGCGGGGATCGGGGTCACTTGGTTGACAACCGACGACGGCTCCACTTGGGGCGGCGTCTTCAATGGCGACCCAGGCAACTGGGACCTCGATGGCACCAACGGGGTACAGTTCCTTGGGTTCAACGGCAACTCATACTCGGCCACCATGCTCTTTGATTCAGCGATCAACACCTTCCAACTCGACGCCTCACGCGCCAACGGCTCCGAAAACGGGGACTCGCTCACCGTCGAAGGATGGTTCAACGGCGGGCTCGTTGACTCCGTCAGCATCACCTTCAGCGAAATCAACAACTGGTCCACCTTCTCCCTCACAGGCGACATCGACACAGTCGTCATGACAGGCAGCGGTCGAGACTTTCACCCCTTCGGCGTTGACAACATCACCTGGAGAGTCGTCCCAACACCATCCTCACTGGCCCTCCTGGGCATGGGCGGGCTCATGGTTGGTCGTCGCCGCCGTTAATCTCCCAGAACCCAAAACACACACCAATCCCCACCCCCGATCGAATCGGGGGTGTTTTATATAAATTCGGTGAGACCCCTCCCGGATTAAGCCGGTGCCCATTGCCTACTGCCTATTGCCCTCTTCTCTTATTTCCAAGACCCGAAGGTGGATAAGAATCCACCGACGGGGCACCCGGCCATGATATCTTCTTTCTTCATCTTGCCCATTGCCCATTGCCCATTGCCTATTGCCTATTGCCTATTGCCTATTGCCCTCTTCTACCGGATGCCCCGGCTTCATTTGGTTGGTCATTCCGGAATGAGCCCTAAGGGTCCCATTTTGGGCTCTGGTGGGCTGCGCGGGGTTCATCTGTCTCCTACAATGTGCGGAATCGGCCTTGGAGATCAGCGTGATCCCTCTGGACGGACTCAAACGGGACCCCGAAACGACCGATATTTGCTTGGTCGTCATGCGGGTGTCCTGAAGCGTAAGTCGGGACATATACAGCACATCGGCCAACCCTGCCAGAGAGAGGTCGACCAAATTATGAGCAAACGCATGACCCCAGCATCTACCGCATCGAAAGCAGAAGCGACCATGACCAACTCGGCCAACGAGATCACCACCGAGATGAAGCTCCAATGGCTCCGCCAAATGCAGCTCATTCGGGAGTTTGAGAACCGCACGATGCAGGCCTACCAGCAAGCCAAGATCGGCGGGTTCTGCCATATCTATTCCGGGCAAGAGGCGTGCTGTGTCGGAACCATCGCCGCGATCAACCAAGACGACCCCATCGTCACGGCGTACCGCGATCATGGACACGCACTCGCCCGCGGCATGACCCCCGAAGCGTGCATGGCCGAGATGTTTGGTCGAGTTCATGGATGTGCCAAGGGCAAGGGCGGCTCGATGCACATGTTCGACAAACCCAACTGGATGTTCGGCGGGCACGGCATCGTGTCGGCCCAAACACCACTGGGAGCCGGATTCGCGTTTGCTGAAAAATACAAATATGAAGTCATGGGCGAAGGCGAGAAGAAAGTCTCGCTGGCGTATCTTGGCGATGGAGCGATTGACCAAGGGGCCTTCCATGAAGTGCTCAACTACTCGTCGGTCCACGACATTCCGGTGATCTTCATCATCGAAAACAACGGCTACTCCATGGGCACGGCCATCCACCGCCACACCGCCAACGCCGAGAACCTGATCTCACGCGGCCAGTCCTATGGCATCAACTCCATCCAAATCGACGGGCTCGATATTTGTCATTTGTACAACGAGTTCAAACCCTTCGCCGACCAATGCCGGGAGAACTCCAGGCCTGGATTTGTCGACCTCAAAACCTACCGCTACCAAGGCCATTCAATGTCCGATCCTCAAAAATACCGGACAAAGGACGAGGTTGATGCGTTCAAAGACAAAGACTCCATCGCCAAGCTTCTGAGCGACCTGCTCGCTGGCGGCCACATCACCGAAGACGCCTGGAAAGACATGCAATCAGAAATCAAAGAGCAAGTCATGGCCTCGATGAAGTTCGCTGAGGAATCGCCGGTTCCAGACGCCAGCGAGTTGTACACCGATGTGTATGCCAATCCAGAAAAGAACCTGTCCCCCACCGCGACCTACACCCACGGCACCAAAAACCCGTTGATGTAAACCAAAGGAGTTTCTATGAAAGTCGTACAAACACTCGGAAGGTCTAAAAAAAATCGTGAAGGAGTTTGTAGATACGCTCACATGAGCGACAAGATTATTCTTGATCTTACAATCAACGACTACCTAGCAAAAGACCTACAACGAGTTGTCACGATTTCTTCAGATGACTGGAAGCTAATCTTGGAAGCCATCGAAGCAACTGAAAATGTACTTAGAATCACACCAGCAAACCCAGCCGCAGGAGACAGTTTGCATGAGATCATCGAAGGTACAATCAAAGACAATACCCAAATCAAAGGGCACGATTCAGTTCTCGCTTGCATAGTTGCTGTACTTGAGAATGAAGGCGCTATCGATTTGACTTACAAACCAAACAGTCCCATCAATCTTGTAAAAACTGACCTTCCAGAATAGATAATGAACACCTACGGCCCACTCATCCTCCTCTCCCTCGCCTTCGCCCTCATCCTCGGCGTGCAGGTGTTCTTCACCCTCTACATCGGATACACACGAACAAAGCCCATCGCCAAATCCACCGACCCCAAACCAATCGTCATCCCCAACGAGCCGACCCGATGAAATTGATTCACATAACAACTCTTGCAGCGATGAGCATCGGGCTCGCAAGCTGCACAACAACGCAGAGTGTGGAAGGACAGCAGGCCATGAACAAAGACACACACACCGTTGAGTTCCTGTACTTTGACGGCTGTCCCAACACGCCTCCGTTTAGAGGTTCACTTGAATCGGCGCTCGACCAAACCGACGGCTACGAAGCATTGACACCAATCGACATGACCACGCTTGCTGAAGATGACATCCGCCGAGGGTATGGGTCGCCGACGATTTTGGTTGATGGTCGCGACTTGTTTGGAGCGGGTGTCCCGGATTCGTCCATGATGCGTTGCCGAATCTATGCAGGCGGCACTCCAGATTCAGAGGCCATGGCCGCCAAGCTGAGCGAGTTGACCAGATGACCACGCCCAAGATTGACATTCCGATGGACCGGCTCGTTGAGTTGTGCAAACGATGGAAGATCGTGGAGTTGTCGTTGTTTGGTTCGGTGTTGCGTGATGACTTTGGGCCTGAGTCGGATGTGGATGTGATGGTTGCCTTGGCAGACGATGCGAACATTGATTACTTTGAAGATTGGCCCAAGATTCAGGATGAGTTGAGCATTTTGCTTGGCCGTCGCAAGATTGATCTTGTTGAGCGCAAACGGATCGTCAATCCGTTCATCAGGCACCACGCGATTACGAACAGGCGGGTGCTCTATGCCGCGTGATCCTGCACACAGCGATGAAGCCCACATGTGGTCCATGCTTCAGGTATTGGGCGAACTTGACCATATCTGTTCTGGACACGATGAATCTGATATTCATTCGGATATTGCACTCCAGCGAGCCGTCGAGCGATGCCTTGAGATCATTGGCGAACTGGCCAATAAGGTTTCCAAAGAAACACAGGATCTCCATCCTACGATCAACTGGGCAGGAATCATCAATCAACGCCATGTCATCGCCCACACATACGACGGGATCAACTACGATCTCCTCTGGATCATCATCAGCAAACACGCCCCAATACTCAGAGATCAACTCAAAGTGATCCTCCCACAAGAACCCGAAGACCCACTCCCCGAGAACACGCAATGACCACGCCCAAGATCGACATTCCGATGGACCGGCTCGTTGAGCTGTGTAAACGATGGAAGATCGTGGAGTTGTCGTTGTTTGGATCGGTGTTGCGTGATGACTTTGGGCCTGAGTCGGATGTGGATGTGATGATCGAGTTTGACCTCGATGGAATACCATCACTCTTTGATCTGATGACCATCGGCACCGAGATGAGCGAAATCATCGGACGGCCAACCGACATCATCACCAAAGCCGGGATTGAGAATAGCCGAAACCCTTTCCTCAAACGAGAGATTCTTTCAAGCGCGGAGGTGTTCTATGCCGCGTGATGATCGCCAACGCTCGCTCAATGCGCTTGTTGATATGCTTGTCTCATCCAAGATCGCTGTCGGCTATCTTGAAGGCGTCAACCCTGCGGAATTTGCACAAGGCATGCAAATCCAGGACAGCGTCATTCGCCGAATCGAAATCGTTGGCGAAGCAGCAAAGCGAGTCGATGAACCACTCCGCCCTTCACTCGAAACGATGACCGCATTGACATGGCCACAAATCTGCGGCATGCGCGACCTGTTGATCCATCAATACGATGGTGTTGATCTCAATATCGTCTACAAAACCGTCAAAGACTATCTCCCTCCCCTCATCGATTGCCTCGACACATACCTCAAAGAACACAATCATCACCCAGACCAAAGCAACCCAAGCGAATAACATTGGAATACACCATGACCCCCACCCCCACAACACTCCCCATGATCGACACCAACATTCATCCCGCGATAGAAGCCCACCTCGATATGCCTGCGATGTTGCCCAATGACCAGTTGCCGTCCTTTGATGGCGACCGGATCATCCAGTACCGCGAGGCACTCCGCGAAGCGATGTCCGAAGAAATGAGGCGGGACAAACGGGTCTTCCTGCTCGGAGAAGAAGTCGCCCAGTACAACGGGGCGTACAAAATCTCCCAAGGGATGCTCGATGAGTTTGGGGCCAAGCGGGTGATCGATACGCCGATCTCGGAGAATGGTTTTGCGGGGATGGCCATTGCCGCGGCGATGAGTGGCTTGCGCCCAATCGTTGAGTTCATGTCGTGGTCGTTCTCGTTTGTGGCCGCCGATCCGATCTTGAACAACGCACCCAAAATGCTCTACATGTCCGGCGGGCAGTTCGGATGCCCGATCGTCTTCCGAGGAAACGACGGCGCGGGCGGCCAACTCGCCTCGACGCACTCTTGGTGTGTCGAAGCGTTGTACGCCAATGTGCCTGGTTTGAAAATGGCGATCCCGTCGAATCCGTATGACGCCAAGGGCTTGCTCAAGACCGCCATCCGCGACCCGGACCCGGTGTTCTTCCTCGAATCCGAACGAATGCTCGGCGACAAGGCCCATGTGCCCGAAGAAGAATACTACATTCCATTCGGTCAGGCCCGGCTCGCCCGCGAAGGCGACGCGGTGACACTCGTCAGCTTCGGTCGCCCGGTGCATTTCTGTCTTGAGGCCGCCGAACGGTTGGCGGCTGAGGGGATTGAGGTTGATGTGCTTGATATGCGGACGATCCGGCCTTTGGATATTGATTCGATTATCGAGCGGGTGAAGATTACGAATAAGGTTTTGGTTGTGGATCAATCTTGGCCATTCGCTTCGATTGCCAGTGAAGTGATTACGCAGATTTGCGAGCGGTGCTTTGACTGGCTTGATTCGCCGCCGGCACGGTTGAATACTGCGGATGTTCCAACGCCGTATGCCAAGGGTCTTGAGTATGATTACCTGCCAAACCCGGACCGAATTTACGAAGCGGTCAAGGGAATGATGGGATAACACATGTCATTCGACCTCGCAATCTTGCCCTATTCACCCGGAATGACCATCGATGATGTACATGCCGCTTTTGATAAAGAGGAACTTGGCGAGGAAAATGTCTTCGGCCCGCCAACTGCGGAGATGAAAGCCTGTGCATCCGAAATATTTGAATACTTCCCTCCACTCGATGATATTCCTGAAGAAGAAGACAGCATCTATACGATTGACCCCAGACCAATCGAAGGGTACATTGGGCTCTGCCTCAGCTGGAGCACGCCGAAAAAATCGCTCGACAAACTCCTCCGCATAACACATAAACATGGCTTTGCGATGTATAACCCTCAGGACGATCAGCTTATCATCCCTGACACAAAAGACACCAAAGACACACTGATCGGCAGAGTTCGATCGCTGTTCCTAAAGAAGAAAGATCACTGACATGGCTATTAACATCACCATGCCCCGCCTGTCTGACACCATGGAACAAGGGACCGTTGTCAAATGGCATGTCAATGCCGGCGACACCGTTTCATCGGGCGATGTCATCGCTGACATTGAAACCGACAAAGCGACGATGGAACTCGAATCCTTCGACGACGGCGTGGTCGCGTCACTAGCGATTGGCGAAGGGCAGAAGATCAATGTGGGCGAGACCATTATCATCCTCGCTGAAGACGGCGAATCGGTTGAGGATGCGATGAAATCTGTTGGGGTTTCAGGATCAGCGGCCGCTTCGGCTGGTGGATCCGATACACCCGTCCCCCAAACCGCCCCCCAAACACCATCGGCGACCGCTGTTGCTGAACCACCCGCAACGAGCAACTCATCGGGCAACTCATCAAATAATGAGGACCGCGTCTTCGCATCGCCATTGGCACGCAAGATTGCCCGTGAACACAACCTGCCCATCGGGTCGATCACTGGGTCAGGACCATCTGGCCGAATCTTGAAGAAGGATGTCGAGATGATGATCGGCGGCCCAGCCGTCAATGCACCGACGGCCCCAGTAGCATCGACAGCAGCAACAGCCGCTCCGATGCCCGCACCACTGCCCGCCCCCCTGCCCGCACCAGGGGCGGCTCTGGAATCCAAGACCGTCGCGCTCAACACGATGCGGCAGATCATCGCCACCAAACTCGTTGAATCCAAAACAACCATCCCCCACTACCAAGTGACGATGTCGGCCCGGATGGACTCGCTCAATAACCTCCGCGGCGAACTCAACGAACAACTCGCTGCCCAAGGCGTCAAACTCTCCGTCAACGATTTTATCGTCCGGGCGTGCGCCATCGCGATGCATCAGCATCCGTTTATCAACTCGTCGTGGAATCCCGATTCCGGACAGAGCAGCCCTTCGATCCAGCTCCATGGGCATGTCAACATTGGTGTGGCGGTGTCGCTTCCTGAGGAGAAGGGCGGCGGGCTCGTCGTTGCGACGATCAACAACGCGGACCAGATTGGTTTGCGTCAGATTTCATCCGAAACCAAACGCTTGGCCGCCAAAGCGCGTGATAAGGGCTTGGCACCGGCTGAACTCACCGGATCGACCTTTACGATTTCGAATCTTGGCATGTTCGGGGTCGAGCATTTTACTGCGATCATCAATCCACCGAACGCTGCGATCTTGGCGGTTGGTCGGGCCATTGATAAACCGTTTATTGAATACGATGCTGATGGTGAAGCCGAGCTTGTGATTGGCAGTGAGATGTCGATGACGATTTCGAGTGATCATCGGATTATTGATGGGGCGATGGCCGCGGCGTATCTTAAGACGGTCAAGGAACTGCTCGAATCGCCCGCGTCGTTGTTGGTCTGATATACTGATGACATGAGTACCCAATCGTCATGGTTATCATGGTTGTCATGGATGTCCACGCCTCGGCTGCTGCTGGTCGCATTGATTTTGTGCGGGCTGACTCTGCTCATTGGCGGGTATCCGACGGTGCGGTTTGCTCGGTTGGCTTTTGTTGAAGCGATGCACCCGATCGCTGAGTTTGACGCCAATACTGAGTTTCGCCTCACCCTTCCAGATGCCAACACACGCTATGTCGTTGCGGTGTCTTCAGAAGCCGAGAATGACCCGGTGACTTCGGTGAACTTCACACTGATCTCTGGCGACAAGGCCTTGGATTTTGAAGAGAGCAATGGATGGCTTTCGATCATGGGACGATCACATCAACATTTGATTGCCTTTGACGCTCCGGAGTCCATGACCCTGTTCATCACCGCTGAGGCGGCCAAAACAGGTGATTTCATTGTGTTTCGACATCATAAAGACGCTGTTGATTTCCGCATGGCTCAGGCGATGCCTTGGTGGATCGGAGCCGGGATTCCGCTGGCTGGCGCGTTTGCGTTGATGCTGATCGTTTTGCTCAGGGTGGTCTCCAAGAGTGATGATCTGGAAATCGAGTTCTAATAGAGCCATCGCCCGGCATAGAATCTTGCAATGCTTCAAGAACCAGAGTCCAACCCGTTGATCGGACCCGATGGAATCATCGACGATTCTTCTCAGCTTATGGACCAGGCACGAGAGCGAGTTCGGCTTGAAGACGAACAAAACAAAGAAGGTGTCAAACTTGCCAGGCGACTGGTGACCGCTTTTATTCTTGTGTTGATCTTGGGTGTGGTTTTCTATGTGGTGCTGCCGCAGTATGGGCTCAGGCTTGACCCGCTGGTACCAGTGCTGAGTTTCCTCGCGATCCTGATCGGCGCGGTGATGACGGCTGTCGAAGAGAATAAGGACTCCGACGATTCGGTCGATGACGACTCTGATGATGAATCCGGCGGGTGCTGTGGCGGATCCAACAACGACGGCTGCGCGGTGGGCATGTGCCCGGGGCCAAGGCCGTTGCGGATGTTTCGGCATCCGAAGAAAAAATAAACAACATCCATTTACTTTTTGGTGCCCTCCTTCATCCCGCCTTCTTAGGTGGGTGAAGGAGGTCTTTGAAGTATCGAAGACCTCCTTCGCCGAAGCGGTCGAAGGAGGGCACCAAAGAATGTTTACCCGCGCTCGGCTCGGCGGCGTTTGAGTTCGGCGTCGATGAAGGGTTGGACATCGCCGCGGTCCAGCACTGTTGAAGGGTTGGCTTCGAGCCCCGTCCGGTGGTCTTTGACGCGGTTGTCGTACAAGACATAACTTCGGATTTGGGCGCCCCATCCTCGGTGTTCGAGTTTGCCGCCTGAGGCTTCGGCGATTTCGGCTTGGCGTTTGTCTTCGGCGATTTGCTCGAGTTTAGCGGTTAGGATTGCCATGGCTTGGCGGCGGTTTTGTTGTTGTTCGCGGTGGGTCGAGGCGAGGATCATGATGCCGGTGGGCTTGTGGGTCAGCCGGATCGCTGAGGCGACCTTGTTGACATTCTGCCCGCCTGGGCCTGAGGAGCGGGCAAAGGCCAAGATTTCAAGATCGGTATCGGGGATCACGACCTCGGCTTCTGCAAACTCTGGAACCACATCGACGGTTGCGAAGCTCGTCTGGCGTTTGCCTTGGGCATTGAACGGCGACACCCGCGCCAGCCGGTGTGTGCCTTTTTCACAGCACAGGTATCCGAAGGAGAAGGGGCCTTTGACATGGAGGGTGACTGAGTCGAGTCCGACTTCTGAGCCGTGGGATTTTTCGACTTCTTCGATGTCGAAGCCATGGTTTTCAAAGTAGTACAGGTACATGCGAAAGAGCATTTCGCACCAGTCGTTTGCTTCGGTGCCGCCGTCTCCTGCGGAGATGGTGAAGAAGCAATCGCGGGTGTCGTGCTTGCCTGAGAGGAGCGACTGGATTTCGATTTTGTCCATGCGCTTGATGAGTTTAAAGAGTTGCTCGTCGGCTTCTTTGAGCAGTTCTTCGTCGCCGTCCTCGCGGGACATCTCGTAGGCGAGGGTCGCGTTTTCGAAGTCTTCGGTGACTTGTTTGATCGGGTCGGTCTGTGCTTTGATGAGTTTGAGTTCGGTGACGGTTTCGTTGGCTTTGGTTTGGTTGTCCCAGAAGTCCATCGCGCCCATGCGTTCTTCGAGCTGGGCTAGTTTTTTTCGTTTGTTTTCATAGTCAAAGAGAGTCACGGATCGTTACAATCCGCGCCTCTAAGTCGTTGATCACATTCTGATGTGCTTCTAGGTGCATACTCAAGGGGCCTTTCAAATCAAAGAACTGATCTTTACTGGGGGATGGGGGGTAACTGTAGCATCCGGAGGGGTGGTTTGTCCGTAGTATGTGCTGTGAACCTGCCGCTTCTCCAACTTGGCCAAGCCTATCCTGCCCGCGATGACGCGATGCGGGAGGGGATGTCGCTGTTGATGATGGTGTCGCTGCTGGGCGTGCTTGCGGTGACGCTGCTGGCCTTGCTGATGGTGATGCGCGGGGTACGGCGAAAGAAAACCAAACGCCAAGCGGAACCAACCGATGTAAGCGTCGATGTCTGGATCGAAGCCGGCAAACGGCTCGACAGCGGGATCACCGAGTTTGACGAAGACCTGTAGCCGATCAGTCTGAGAGCGAGTCGAGCCAGCCCTGAGCCCGCTTGTGACCAAGATCGCGGGCACGCCTGCCCCAGAGGACTGCGTCCCCCCGCTGCTTTGCACGATCGAGCCAAATGGCGGCATCGAACGCTGCTTGAGCATTGTCGTTGTGCAGGGTTGCAAAATCGACCATCCGTGAAGCCGCCTCTTCTGGACGACCGATCATTCCATAACTCTCGGCCAAGAGCCGCATGGATTCAGGATCATCAAGAGCTTCTTGCGGCAGAGCCGAGAGCAGTTCAATCGCTCGCTCAGGATTCCCGGATCGCTTCTGGATGTTGGCTTCAAGAATAATCCACGCGGGAACATGAGGCTCGAGCTGGCGCGTTTTTTGGATGTGCTGCTGGGCCAAGGAGAGTTTGTTTTGACGCAATGAAATCTTGGCCCAGGTCGCCCAAACCTTTGCTCGGTCCGGGGCGAGCCGAGCGGCGATTGCCAGCGATGCCTTGGCTTCCTCGAGTTTGTTGAGCTTGAACTGGATATTGGCGAGATACAACGGGTAGTCCGGGTTTTGCTGATCGCCCTGCATCGCGGCCTGGTAATGAACAAGCGACATTTCAGGCTGGTCGATGGTGTTGGCCAAGGTGCCCGCGGTGAACTGAGCCTTTGGATCGATGCCTTGCGAATGCTCGATGGCCGCGACCGTCTGCTCGTAGGCTTGGGTGAAATCCTTGGTTAGCATGAAGAGATCCGCCAGTGCAAATCGAAGATCGGCATCACCCGGATACTTGGCGATCGCGCTCCTCAAGATTGCCACCGCAGGCTGGAACTCCCCAGACGACACATACACCTGCACGCTTTCGAGGACCTGTTCGATGGTCTGGGTTGGGGCCGATTGGCTGATGCCTTGCGGGGCAGGCGGGGTGACGGCTGGGGCCGGGGCTTGCACGCCCAGTAATGATCTCCCTGCAAGAACAATCAGCCCAAGAGAGACCACCGCGGCGATCATCAGCCCGAGCGTTCCCGCTTCGATAGACCCCTTTGATTTGAGCCGGTATTTGATAGTGTACTTTGGGGGGGTCATCGCTTGTATTATCGTCTCCGCGTACACTGTTGGCACAAACAATCTCAATGAACTTGCCCGAAAGCAGATCAGATATGACCACGCCAGCAAATACTACACTCCAGCCCATGTCCAAGGCCTACGACCCCGCGGCGACAGAACCCGTCATGTGGACCAAATGGATGGATTCCGGGGCCTTCCATGCTGATCCGCATCGGGTTCTTGATGGTGAGGCCAAGCCCTACGCGATTCTGATTCCGCCACCGAATGTGACGGCCGCCCTCCACCTCGGTCATGCCCTCAATAACTCGATTCAGGACATC
>JAESRA010000008.1 GCA_016764895.1 Phycisphaerales bacterium
AACCGGATCGCAATATCGCGGTCGATCTGCACCTCAACCTTGGCTCTTTGCGATTCATCAAGCCCACCGAGTACATCATCGACAATCTGCGACGGCTTCTCGCTCCGCGGATTATCACTCGTCAGCACCACCCGATCCGCCCCATCGCACGCCGCGCGTCCCATCCGAGGCCTCTTGCTCCGATCCCGATCCCCCCCGCACCCAAACACACACCACAACCCGGCCCCCGCCGGAAGCACACCCCGCACCCCGCCAAGACAACTCCGAATCGAATCATCCGAGTGCGCAAAATCCACAAACACACGAATATCATCACCAGAAGTATCAACCCGCTCAAGCCGGCCCCGAGGCAGCCGCAACTCACGCATCGACCCCACAAAGTTTTTTAATCGTGTTTCAACATCCACCTTGAGTTTTTCAAAGAGTACATCAGCGAGCCCCAGCGCGATCAGCACATTGCTCGCGTTGTACTCCCCAAAAAACGGTACGCTGGACTCAAACGATCCATGCGGGCACCCAACCGTCATCTTCATCCCATCGAGCGTCCCTTGGGTGATCTCAGCATACCAATCGGCCCCCGCGTCTTTCATTGAGCAGCCAAGCACCCTCACCCCCTCGCCGCACGCGTCGATCATGACCTGCCCGGCAGGGTCATCCGTATTGATGATCGCCGTCGCCCCTGATTTGAGCGAAGCAAACAGCCGAATCTTGGCTTTGGTGTATTCCTCGATGGTCTTGTGATAGTTCAAATGGTCCCCGGTCAGGTTCGTAAACCCGGCCGCGTCGATCTCCACCGCACTGGTCCGCCCTTGATCCAGCGCATGGCTCGACACCTCCATCGCGCACGCCTTGCACCCGTGCTCGACCATCGTTGCCAGCGTTCGGCTCAGTTCGATCGCTGGCGGAGTCGTCATCGCCGCAGGCCCCCGCTGACGCCCGTCATCAATCACAACAGTCCCAATCAGCCCGCACTTGATCCTTGCTTGACCAACATGCGCATGCTTGATGATTTGCTGCGTCAAATGCGCGATGGTCGTCTTGCCGTTGGTCCCTGTGATCCCCGCGATGGCCAGTGTGCTGCTCGGATGCCCATAAAACCGCTCGGCCAGCACCCCGCCAACACCCGATGCGTCCTTGGAATACAACAACACCGCTTTGAACCCGCTGGGAAGCGTGGCATCGGGATCATCCGTCACCACCGCCACCGCCCCGGCATGAACCGCCTGATCAATATACTTGGCACCCTCGTCCTGCATCCCAGAGCGAGCAACAAACAACGACCCTGGCATCGCCGTCCGCGAGTCCTCGGTCAGGTCGCACACACGGATCGAATCAACAGACACACCCCCCACACCCCCCACACCCCCAGCAAGATGTGTTAGCTCGATCCCATCAATCAATGTGTGCAAATTCATGTATGCAAATCCATCCACTCACCATGCAAGACTACACCGAGTATCGACAAACCAAGCATCGACAAACCGAACCCATCTCAAACACATATACACACCATACCACACACCCACACAAAAAGTTCAAGGCAAGATCAACATCGCGTCCCCATAACTAAAGAACCGGTACTCATTGTGGATCGCGTGTGCATAGATCTCCCGGACCCGTTCAATTCCACTCTTCTGAGAACCAACCACATCAAGCATGCTCGCCACCATCGCAATCAGCGTTGACCTCGGCAAATGAAAATTCGTCACCATCCCATCAACCCACCGCCAGTCATACCCAGGCGAAATCAAAATCCGAGTATCTATTGGTTCTTTAATCCCGCCCCCCGATTCCTGCACCCCCGCAAAACTCTCAAGCGTCCGCGCACTGGT
This sequence comes from Phycisphaerales bacterium, assembly GCA_016764895.1. Taxonomy (GTDB): domain Bacteria; phylum Planctomycetota; class Phycisphaerae; order Phycisphaerales; family UBA1924; genus UBA1924. The sequence continues at coordinate 1,833 of JAESRA010000008.1, forward strand.
CGATCCCACCGCAAACACCCGCCCATTCTTCAGTTTCCCATGCTCAAACAGCCCAGCCGACGAGCCCATCGAGCATCTTTCAGAGTGCATGTCATGATCTTCAAGCCGCTCGGCGTCGATCGGCTTAAAAGTCCCCGCCCCGACATGCAGCACCACCTCGCTCGTCGAAACCCCCCGCTCGCTCAATCCCGACATCACCCGATCCGTAAAATGAAGCCCGGCCGTCGGAGCCGCGACCGATCCCGGATCATCAAGATCCGCATACATCGTCTGGTACGACGCCCGATCCGACGCATCATCTATATGCTCATCCCGCGCCTTGCGCTGCGACAATATATACGGCGGCAACGGCGTCCCCCCAACGCTATTGAGAATCTCAAAACTCCCCATCCCCAAACCCCCCTCAACAGCCAGCACCCACGCTCCAGGCCCCTCGCTCAGAAAAGGCTCAACAAACTCCACAACTATTTGAGTCGGCCTCCCACCAGCATCCACAAGCCCCGCCCGCCTGCCAACCCGCGGCCGCTTGGTTTTGACATACGCCACCCACATCGGACGCGCCGCCGTCGATCCCGGCGCATCATGCAAATACAACCCCTCAACGGCACCACCCGTCTCAATATTGCTCCCCCGAAACCGGGCCGGCATCACGCTGGATCGATTAAACACCAGCAAATCATCAGGCAACAACAACCCCGGCAAATCCGTAAAGACCCGATCCTCCATCCGATCAGGATCAGAAATCGACACCACAAGCAACCGCGACGAGTCCCGAGGCACCGCAGGCGTCGTCGCGATCAGCGATTCGGGGAGATCAAAATCAAGTTCATCGGTGCGCATCGTGGATGATGGTACGCCACCGCTGGTGTTGCCAAGACGCCACAGCCCGCACGATCCGTATCCGGTTCATCTCGCCAGCGCGATGCGTTTCAACCCCCAGTCCCTCAGAACACAGGCATTCCCGGACCATGCCAACATTCCAACTCAGGGCACCGGGTTCGCAACTCCTTTGGCATGGCTGCCTCCCCTGTCCAATCCGCTCACCTCGTCACACCGATCGTCCGGTGTCTATCGAATATCCGCCCCCGCGATGCCCATGACAGACAACCCACCCCGTTCTCCAAATTCCTCCAAGCCAACCGCCTTGATCGCCCCGGCGACACCTTTGAACTCTCAACCATCCATGAATCACCTGCAAAGGCAACCCAAAGCGCAGCGGGCCCGATGTCCACCCCACTGCTCCCGAATCTGGGCGAGATCGTCGAAGTTGAGCCCCGTCCAAAGCTCGCCGGCATCGAAACCCGGCTCCACCAACAAATGATCCCCGCCACCGGCCACGCCCTGGACATCTACGCCTAATCCTTCTTTCTAGGGTGCCACTACTCGCTCTCTTGAGCGCAGTAGTGTTGGAATGTCAGAAGACACTACTGCGCCGAAGACGGCGAGTAGTGGCACCCAGAGAATAAATCGCCTTGCATCCCAGCCCTCACCCCACTACCATACACATATCGAACACCCGTGGAGATATGAGTATGGCATCGGCCCTTGATCGCAATCTAACCCTCCGAAAATCCGCACAAATCGTGTCATGCACGCTCGCGCTGCTCATGCTCCTCTCCACCACAGGCTGCATCAAACGCATCTGGCTCCGCGACGACGATGCCCAGCAGCGAATGCAAAACGCCCCGCTGATCATGCTCGAAAAAAATGACACCCATCACCTCATCGTCATGCAGGCCCCGTCGCCCGGATGGTCAATCCGCCTCGACGCAACAGAACGCACACCAACAGGCAAACGAGTCTTCGTCACCCTTCGCCGTCCCGATCCCGCCTACGAGTACCCCCAGCAAATCGTCCAAATGCATGTCCTGACCAGCGTCCGCCTCGATTCAAAAATCGTCATCGTCGGCCGGCTCCTCGAACACGACGAAAAAACCAAAGGCAAAGGCTACGCACCGGTCACTCCGGTTGAGTCCTTTGATTGATGGCTGTGAATCCGATCAGTGCCCCATCGCGTGACCTCCTGGCCTTGACCATGATCCAAGGCCTTGGTCCTGTACGCATTGATCGACTAATCCAAGCCGCCGGCTCGCCCGGCGCGGTGCTTGGCATGTCCCAAAGCCAGCTCACCCGCGTCCAAGGCATCGGTCAGCAAACCGCATCGCAAATCATCACCACCCGCGCCGATGCCAACGGACTCGCCGAAAAAGAGCTTCAAACCCTCGAAAACGCGGGTTGCTGCATAGTCACCGTCATGGACGACCACTACCCAGACCTGCTCCGGGCAATCCCCGGCGCACCGCCGGTGCTCCAGTACCGCGGCACGATGAACCCCGAATCCCACAAACACACCCTCGCGATGGTCGGCTCCCGAAAATGCACCATCTATGGCACCGAGCAAGCCAACCGCTTTGCCAGTTCGCTGGGAAGCGCGGGCTTCACCATTGTCTCTGGCGGAGCTCGCGGAATCGACTCGGCCGCCCATCGCGGTGCCCTCGATGCGGGCGGGCAAACGCTCGTGGTTCTGGGATGCGGGCTCGGACATGTGTATCCAAAGGAAAACGCAGCCCTCTTTGATCGCGTTGTCGAACAAGGCGGGGCAATCATTTCTGAACTCCCCTTCAAAACCCCGCCAACGAGCGAGAACTTTCCCGCACGGAACCGGATCATCTCTGGGCTATCGCTCGGAACACTCGTCATCGAGGCCGGGCGTCGATCTGGTGCGCTCATTACTGCCCGGCACGCGGTCGAAGACCACGGACGGGAGGTCTTTGCGATCCCCGGAAGAATCGATTCAAACGCATCAGGCGGAAGCAACGATCTACTCAAATCCGGCGCGCACCTCGTCACCGACCCCGGCGAGATCATCGAAATCCTCGAACGAAGTGCCGGGAATCTCATGCGAGGCGCCCGGATCCAATCGTCGCCCCGCTCCTCACCGCCACCGGCCCAGCCCCTAGAACCGATCGGGGATATCGATCCGATCGGAAGACAGATTCTCGATGCGTTGACTGAGCCCAGGACTGGGGATCAGCTTGCCGATCAACTGGGGCTTGCGCCCGGTCAGGTCCGTGCGGCGGCAACGATGCTAGAAATCCAAGGCCGCATCCGACGCGATGGCCCATGCTTCAAACGCACTCGGTAAGCAATACCAGACAAGAACAACTCCTAACGAGCCGCGACCGTGAGGGAGTGATCTTTCGGTGTTCAATAAAGACGATGTTTAACAACGAAGACCACTCCCGCACGGTCGCGGCTCGTCAGATGGAGCACAAAACCACCTTGCAGGACCCGATAACCTCCGCTTTGTTCGGGTCACGGCAGGATTTGCGCAGGGATTTTTATGCCCCGATAACCCCCACTTCTGGCGTGAATTCAGGCCAATCAACACAGAAATGGGAATTATCCTTGTCGTCGGGGGAATGATCGGCTATCATTGACCGAACATAGGAAGAAAAAAGGTGTTTGGCCACCCGAGGAAGACCCGATCAAACTGGAAGAACAACGAGCACACTCGGCGTGTGCATCAAGAATCCAGACCCTGTAATCGAGTGCCTCACATGACATGTCAGACCCACGCACCTCTTCTCAAACTCGGCCCTGGCGGCGATTATTCATTGGAATATGACGATCATCACGCTGCCATTGGGTCACTCGTACTCCGCCCCGAGAGTTCTGTTACCGGGGATGATGATCAGGCACATAGCCTGATCACAGCAGCTCGACGCCGGCGGATGCTCAATCTGGGCACCCTGCTGAGCGGTCAACGGAAAATCAACCCCCAACAGGTCTCCACGATTTCGGGCATAACCACAACACCAGGAATCGTTCCAAACGATTCGCCATCAAACACCGACACCAGCAAACGGAAGGATCAAAACCATGAATCTCACTCCAAAGCAGCTCCGAATTCTCCAACTTATCCGCGATTCACGAATTCGCCGTGGCTATTCCCCGACGATGCAGGAATTCGCCGACGGAATCGGAGTCAGCAAAGTCACGGTCTTCGAGCATGTCGAAGCACTGATCAAAAAAGGAGCCCTCGTTCG
>JAESRA010000072.1 GCA_016764895.1 Phycisphaerales bacterium
AAAAGAAATCGAATACATCATCACCGACTGGCGCAAACTCACCACCAGCGACCACTTCTACTACATGTGCACCAAATACTGGGCCGACGGCGATGTCCACAAATATTTCTCCCCCTACGACTCCCCCTACGACGGCTACATCAACTTCATGAATGTCCTCGACAATGTCCGCACCCGAATCGCCAAGGCATAATTGGCGTATTAGACAAAGGAAATCAGAGGATTTTTGCTGAAAACCAATTTGTCTTGATCATGCAAAATGAGATTTTTTGATTTGTATAGCTCTCGTAAGAGTGAGTGGTAGTGTGGTTTTCTAAATGGGGACAAGTCAACTACTTCATAAGTATCGTGCAAGTGAACTTGATTTGCACCATATTTCTTTAGAACTGCATCATGCAATGGTTTAAGGTTTGGCTTTGCCACCAACAGGGTTTCTTGATTTGGATCGTCAGATTGCCAAAACCGAAAGTCTCCGTGTTCCGCAAGAGACCATGCTGCATCTTTCATTTTATTAAATGCAGTGGGGTGATTGGAAAAATGAACTAATACATACTTGAGCACATTCTTTTTATCGTACATCTTGACGGACCACATATGGTCAGCTTTGAATTTTTCTTTTAGAAGCAAAAGGGTTGCATCACATCGCGATTCTTTGGGTACATCCCGAAGGTTCTTCCAACTTTCATCACCAAACATAGAGTTGAGCCGTTCTACCTGGCCAGGCTGCTCATTGTTGATGGCTAGATTTAGATATCGCCACATAAAATTGATGAGAATTTCGCATTTTGATTTTTGTAAAAGACGAGTCATTTTATCTACTGGCATTAAAAATGAGTATGGGTCATAAAAAATAAACGAAGGTGTCAGTTGAGCGCCTGGCGATTCATCTAAGCGATCACAGATATCCTGAAAAACTTTTTCATGGTCCTCCTGAATAATGCTGTAAGAAACATTCTTTGGAAGTTCGCCAAGGTTGGCAATCTCGTCTTTTAGATCCTTCACAGAATCAGAATATTTTTCAATAAAATAAAAACCAACAGATGAATTTTTAAGTATCTCGTCCCTGTAGTGATGGTCAAGAAGTGATTTCAAAGCAACAATTGGAGATCCGGGCTCACCTCTAATGTGCTTTCCACGCCCGGCGTGTGATTCCACATAGGACACTTGCCCATTAAATTTTGAAAGAATTGGAAACCATGCATCTAAATATTTTTTTAATAACTGGTGCTTGATGAATTGAAGATTTGTGTACTCAGACCAGTAGCTTTGATCTGTGGTTTCCTCTGTCGTTTTTCTCTGCGCCATACTGTCTCCTTGGCATTTCATCCCAAATCTGACCTTCAAGCTCCCGCCCGGCTTCCTTCTTCCGAACCCCGCCCCACTGCTTAAAGAAGAACGGCACACTCTTGGCTTCACACTGTTTCTTGATATTCATCACCCAAGTCCCCGCCATCGGCCTCGATCCCGGACCAGACTCACCACCAACGATCACCCAATGAATCCCTTTGAGCGGAATCCTTCTTAGTTCTCCTAGCAACGGCTCGCACGAAAGGAACCGAACCTTTGCAGGAATCCTTTGCAACAACCTGATCCGTTCATAATACTGCTTTGATTCAACACTGGTGCCCATCCATACATTGTCAGACCAATTTAGTTTGTCCGCAAGTTCAAGAGCGCGCTCAGGACGCTTGGTTAATACCTGAAAAGTGTGCTGCGGACACCGCTCCATGACATCAAACACCTCACGAATGAACTTCAATGGCACATTTTCATGGAATAGATCGCTCATCGAGTTAACAAAAATAACTCGAGGCAATCGCCAAGACAGCGGCGCCTTGAGTGCTTCGTAGTCCAAGTTGATCTCGCCATTAAACACCGGGAGCCCTGCACGAGACTTCTGAGCAAGCCCACGATACTTGTCACCAGCTTTGTTAGGCATCGATCCAAGCCGTATAGCCATGCGAGCCGCATAACAGTTCAAGCATCCAGGTGATACCGGTGTGCATCCAGCAACCGGATTCCAAGTCGCCTCAGTCCATTCAATTGAAGATCCAACTGACATACATCACACCCTTCATTCAAATTCTACTCTAAATTACAGACAAATACCAAACAAATTTGACCAGTATCGTCATTTATCCTAAAATAGTATGAAAAATGGATACAATCACTCTGTCCGCAACTCCATCGCACGCCCGATCATCCCCTCGCGATCATCAACCCGGCTTTCGACAAACACAAAATGCCAATTATTGACCGACTTAAACTTGAACGGCACCGCCGTCGCAGCCAGATCAATAATCGGGTACTCATAGATCGGCGCCTTCATAACACGCCCCTCATGAATCGGCTCATACCCATCAAGAGCCAAGCGAACATCATACTTGCCATAAAACTTGAACCCCGCCTCACATGGCGTCACCCCGATCACTTCGTCGTTGAGCCACACCCGTGCCCCGCTCGGCTCACTCGTCACCTTCACCCGCCGCTCCACACACCCCCCACCCCCACCCACCAAAGTGAAGATCACGGCTAGGGACGCGACTGTTGTTTTTATTGCTCGCTTACCCATTGCTTGCCCCCGCGACTTCGGAGGATTCGTCGAACTCGTCGCCTCGGAACATCGATCCGAGATACGCCCGTCGCACCAACTCCGAGTTAATCAACTCCTTGGGCGTCCCCTCAGACAACACTCGGCCCGAATCCAAAATATACGCCCGGTCACACACATTGAGTGTTTGTTGTACATTGTGATCGGTAATCAAAATGGATATCCCGCGCTGGGTAAGCGACCGAATCTCGGCCTGCAAGTCCTCGACAGCAATCGGGTCTACACCAGAGAATGGCTCATCGAGCAAAATTAGTTTCGGGTTGGTCACCAAAGAACGCGCAATCTCAAGTTTACGACGCTCACCACCCGAACAAGTCCGAGCGGCATCCTTGGCTTTGTGCGTGAGCCCAAACTGATCGAGCAATTCAGACGCTTTTGCCTTCCGCTGCTTTCGCGACATGTCCTGGGTTTCTAGAATCGCAAGCAGATTTTGCTCACAAGTAAGCCGTTGGAACACCGATGGCTCCTGCGACAGGTATCCCATACCCATCCTCGCGTGCCGGTACATCGGGAGCCCCGTCACCTCGGTGCCATCAAAGATCACCCGTCCCTCATCGTTATCAATCATTCCGATCGTCATCCGAAAGGTCGTCGTTTTCCCGGCCCCGTTTCGCCCCAGCAGCCCGACAATCTCTGAGTGTTCCACTTCAAGAGACACGCCGTTGACTACAGCTCGTCCGCCGTAAGATTTTTTCAGATTGATCGCTTCAAGCAGTGCCATGTGCCAAGTTTAGGCTCCCCACCCCTCACCAGTGCCCTACCCACCAAACTGCTTCCGCATCCGAGCCGTCGGAATCCCCAACTGATCCCGGTACTTGGCAACCGTCCGCCGGGCGATCTCGATGCCCCGCTCTTTCAAGGCCTTGACCATCGCCTCATCGCTCAACGGCTTCCTTTTATCCTCGCTGCCAATCAACTCCTCGATCGCCGCCCGCACCGCATTGGAACTCACATCCTCCCCGGACTCAGTCGCCAACCCCCCACTAAAGAACGACCGCAGCGCAACAACCCCCCGAGGCGTCATGATGTATTTCTCGCTAACCGCCCGCGACACCGTCGCCACATGAATCCCCAACCGATCTGCAATCGGCTGCATCGGCAGCGGCTTAAGTGCTTCGGGCCCAAAATCAAAATACTCCCGCTGTTCATCAACAACCGCATTAACAACTCGCAGTAGGGTGTGCCGCCGTTGCCCGATCGCGTCGATCAACCACTGGGCATTGGACAGATTCTTCTTGAGAAACTCGCGGTCATTCTTTACCACACCTTTATCCATCGCCATCTTCGCATACTCGATATTGATCTGCACATCAGGCAGCCGTCCATCGGTCAGGTACGCGATATACCGATCTTCATCCTCGTCGTATTCGACAATTGCATCGGGGAAGATCGCCGTATCTCGCCCAGCCGACATCCCCCGTCCGGGCGACAGCGACAGTTTTTTGAGCACCCCGAGCCCTAAATTAATTTCATCGAGCGTGAACCCCGCCTTGCCCGCGATCTTGGGCAATCTGTTTTTCATCATGTCCTCAAAGAACTCCCCGACAAGCCGCCGCGCCACCAGCAGGCCCTCCCCGTTCATCTCTACCTCATCACCGTCGTCTTCGCCGTTGTCTTTCCCTTCAACCCGGTCCATCCGAGCATCAATCTGAATCAATAAACACTCCCGCACATCACGCGCCGCGATCCCCACCGGCTCAAGCAACAACTGCATCGCCTGCAAAGCCATCTCCCAATCCGCCTCCGTCGGCCCCATCGCTTTGATCGATTCTGATGCGGTATCAGCGACCTCTTCAAACGACGACCGCAAATACCCATCCTCATCGAGCGCAGAAATCAGCACTTCCCCCAGCACCCGGACATCATCCTCAACATCCGTCAGCGACCATTGATCGAGCAACTGTTCGCCCATCGAAGCTCCTCGCGCAGGCGCCTGAGCCATCGCATCCATCTTCGCGTCTCGCTCACCGGCCGAATTCCGAACCCTTGGACCCAACTCGTCATACTGCTTGGTTCGATCCTTTGAACCAGAAAACTCATTGTCGGCCGCCTCGGGATTCTGCTCGGTGTACTCATCAAGCCGGGCAAAGTCCGCCGCACTTTCTGGCACAATATCCAGCACCCCATCGCTGACAGCCCGATCAGACTCCCCCCCAACCTCTTTGCCACCTTCCCCAACCTGCTCCACCACCTCCATCGTCGGATTCGACTCAAGCTCCTGCTCAAGCCGCTCATACAACTCAGCCAGCGGCATCTGCAAAATCTCCATCGACTGAATCATCCGAGGCGACAGCTTCATCTGCTGCCCAAGCTTCATCTGTTGAGAAGTATCAAACCGCATAAAAAACACTCACCAAACCACCATGTGCATGCAAACCACATGCCACAACCAACTATCCCATTCTAACACATCGGCGACAACCCATCCCCAGAATAAACCCCCACATTCCAACTCTTTGTATCACCCGTATCATCCCATCACCTGCCGCCCCGCGATTGCGTCGGCAAGCACCGCTTTATTGGCAAACTCCAAAGAACTCCCCGTCGGAACACCACGCGCCAGACGCGTCACCTTGACCCCAAAGCAGGCCAGCTCCTCAGCCAGATACAACGCCGTCCCGTCCCCTTCGAGCGTTGGATTCAAACCAAGCAAAATCTCCTCAATCCGAACCCGCCCATCCCCAGCCCCGGCCTCCTGCGATGCACGCACACGCCCAACCAAATGCGAAACCGTCAAATCCTCAGGACCAACCCCATCCAAAGGCGACAACCGCCCCATCAACACATGAAACAACCCCCGATACATCCCCGTCTGCTCGAGAGCTATCAAATCCTTCGGCTGCTCCACCACACAAATCAAAGACCGATCCCGCCGACCATCCCGGCAAATCCCACACACATCATCATCCGACAGGTTGAAACACACCTTGCAATGGCGCACCGAATCCTTCACCGCACGAATCGCACCCGCCAGCGCAACTGCCTCAGCCGGATCAGATTTCAATATATGAAAAGCCAACCGCTCGGCCGACCGGATCCCGATCCCAGGCAGCCCATTGAGCCGTTCAATCAAATCCCGCACCGCCGCAGGATACCCCCCCCCACATTCCCAAACCGGTTCCCCTTCCCATTCCCGCCACCATCCCTATTCCCATTACTTCCATTCTTTCCCATGCCACCATCCTATGCGACCCCAAGCAACGGGTGCCCCGACTCGCATTCTTATGCGCAGTCGGGTCTTCTCTTCGCATTGGCAACTCTTCCTCCCTCTCCCATTCTGATGGGATAGGGCCGCCCCCCAAACAGGTAAGGGCTCCCCGCCTTTTCCTCTTCCCTCCTCTCCTCGAACCTCTCTTCTCCTCTTCATCTTCCCCCCCAATTCCCCTCTTCTCTGCGCCCTCCGCGTCCTTTGCCACCTCTGCGTACCACTCTTCTCTCCTACCCTACTCTTGTGCAAAAACCCCTCCTCCAAATCCTCACCCTCTGTGCCCTCTGCGCCCTCATCACCCTCCCCAACCTCGCCTCCACAGGCCTCGCAGATTCCGAAGCCCACCGCGTCATCCCCGCACTCGAAATGGTGACCACCGGCGACTACCTCGTTCCCACCATGTTCGACCAACCCTATGTCCGAAAACCCCAACTCGTCCCATGGCTCTTTGCCGCAGCACTCTCCATCAACGACAACCCAAATCTCTCTCCCGAACTCCCAACAAGACTCATTTCTGCCGCCGCATTCACACTGATGGTCCTCGGCTCATTCCTCTTCGCCCGCAGATGGTTCGGACCTCACGCAGGATTCCCCGCAGCCGCAGCCCTCGCCCTCACACCCTTGTTCTGGTCCCCCGCAAGGTCTGCCGAGATCGAATCCGTCCATAACCTGCTCACTGCCCTTGGTGCCTGGATCGCAATCGACCTTATTATCAACGCCTCAAAACCATTCAAACACAAACTCCCCGCCGCCTTATTCCTCACCCTCGCCGCCCTGCTCATGCTTCTCGCCAAGGGCCCGGCCGGATTCCCGATCCTTCTCGCCCTCATCATCTCCGCCGCCATCTTGAGCCGCTCGATCAAATCGTTCTTGAATCTCTCTATCCTCATCCCAATCGCTGCCGCCGCGATCCTCTTTGCGTGGCACTGGTCAAACACCCTACAAGCCGCAGGCCCAGACGCCATTGTCCAATCTCCCAACGCCTTCATGTTTGAAACCGGCAAACTCCTCAAACTCGCCGGCTTCATCCCCGTCTCCCTCCTCACCGCCCTCCCCATCACCCTCGCGCTGCTCTTCCCATGGGGAAAGGACGCCAAAACAGAAGCTACTGAGTCCACAACACACACCCAACAACTCCACACCGCCCAACTCATCGCCCTCGCCGTCCCCCTGGCCCTCCTCATCATGATGCTCACCGGCGTCTCAAACGACCGTTACGCCCAGCCCATCCTCGCACCCTTGGCCCCCCTCGTTGGATGGCTCCTGATCACCAACCTCCAGCCACACCGCACAAAGATCCTCCGAACACTCACCCTTGGCTCACCCAAAATCATCGCCGCCATTCTCTGCGTACTTGCAGTTGTCCACATCACCATCATCGAGCCCACCAAGCGCGAATCCTCAGGCCAACTCCCCGCCCAAATACTTGCCACCGACCTGCAAAGCACACTTCCCCCCACCCCCCAAAGTACCCACTACACCCTCGTCGCCGATGCCATGATCGAGGCCCGCCCCGAAACACTGCTCTACCTTCGCACCGCCCTGGAAAATTCGGGATACCAACTCACCATCCTCTGGATCCCAAAGCTCTCTCCCGAACGCCTCGCAAACTTGGCTGTAGATGGCCACCCCCCACTCTTGGCACTGCTGAGAACCGATCAAAACGGGAACGAGTCCGATAAGGTATTGGTGGCTCAAACGATAGCCACAGGCAAAGTCCACGAGTTCACCTTCGCACTCGTCACCCTTGACTGAGTCGAAATCTCAATTCCATAAAAACACAATTTCTTCTCGGTATTTACCCCCAAAGGCCTTGCAACGGGCTCGCAAATTCGGTAGTCTGTCCGGCACAAGCTGGCAGCGTTGGGACTCTTTTGTGGAGAGAGGTTTGTCCCAGAGCTGCCAGTTTTTTTATGCCCAAACCGTGCATAATCCACAATTCGCTCATCTACATCATCCCCCACAGCCCCCAACACCAAAGGAATCCCGTGCGCGGTCTATCATGACCTCTTAAAACATTGGGAGATCAAAACATGCGTGCGATTGTAACTGGACAAGTTGGAATGGAAAAAAAATCATACCTCAGCAGGGTGGCCCAGTTTGCCGGGGCTCAAGGGGAATCAATCCCGATATACAATGTCGGGAACATGATGTACGGCGAAGCACCAGATATCCGGGCCGGACGCATCCTGGACCTCCCTCTCTCCCGCCTCCACTCCCTCCGCCGGGCCGCCTTCAAAGACATCATCGC
>JAESRA010000073.1 GCA_016764895.1 Phycisphaerales bacterium
CCCCTGCTCGCTGGAAAGTTTCCCGCCCCATCAACTCGTCGATTCACCTCCCAAGGGCTACACTCATGACCCGATCAAGCCGATCCAGTATCGGTCAGATCATTAGCCCTTGGGGGGCTAACTCAATTGGTAGAGTGCCAGCTTTGCAAGCTGGAAGTTAGGGGTTCAAGTCCCCTGCCCTCCACTTTCCCGGCCCGTCTTACGACACAGTGCCGGGTCCTGAACTCCGCAGGATGTCACCCATCCACGCTCCGGTTTGTCCCCGTCTAGGCATGTGTCGAGATCAGGAAAGCCCACAAGGGTTCACATGCACGCCGCCACACACACAAACACACAGACAGACATATACACAGACCAATACGAAATCATCGCCTTCTACAAATTTGTCCATATCGACGATTGCGACACCTTCGCACCCGAACTCAAACAGCAGATGATCGACCGAGACATCCTCGGCACCATCCTCCTGGCAAAAGAGGGCATCAACGGCACCATCTGCGGCCTCCCCGATTCCATCGCACAAATCATCGAAATCATGCGAGCCCACAAAGGCCTCGACGACCTCCCCTACAAATCCAGCTACGCCCCGGCCCCAGTCTTCAACCGCGCCAAAGTCAAAGTCAAACCCTCCCTCATCAACATCGGCGTCGACGCAGACCCCAACAAACATGTCGGCCAGTACATCAAACCCGAAGACTGGAACGCCCTGATCTCAGACCCAGAAGTCGTCCTCATCGACACCCGCAACGACTACGAGTTTTATGCCGGGACCTTTGAGGGTGCCGTTGATCCAGACATCAAACGCTTCCGCGATTTCCCAGAATTCGTCATGAGCAACTACGACCCCAAGGTCCACAAAAAAGTCGCCATGTTCTGCACCGGAGGCATCCGATGCGAGCGATCCACCGCCTGGGCACTCGACCAAGGCTTTGAAAATGTCTACCACCTTGAGGGCGGCATCCTCAAATACATCGAAGAAATCCCCGTTGAGGAAAGCATGTGGAAAGGCGACTGCTATGTCTTCGACGAGCGCGTCGGCGTCAACCACGACCTGGCTCCATCTGAAGACGCCAAGTTCTGCCCCGGTTGCGGCCGCGCCCTAACCACCAAACTCCGATGCGCACCAGAATACATCGCCGGCAAACAATGCTCCTTCTGCCCAAACGGATAAATCGCTATACAAGTGTATTTAGCGGGTGCCCCGATGGAGGATTCTTATCCTCCTTCGGGTCTTGAAATAGCCTAAGATCATGCAGGTGACAAAGCCCACCAGCATGGCGCCCGGCGACGGGTCTAAAAATTCGCTAGTTTATTTGGCCGGCTTCTGCCCGTACATCACCATGTTCCACGCCATCCGCCGGACCAGCGGAATCCGCCCCAGCACCGTATCAAGTTTGGCCAAAGGCTTCCACCACCACAGCTTTTTCGGGTCTTCTTTGAAGATCCGTTTCCAGTACCGATCATCATTGGGCTTGACTGAATCAATCAAATAATACTTGAGAAACAGCGCCAGTGATGTAATCCAAAACTCTCGATGCTGAACATTGTCAAAGTACTCGCCCAAAATATCAACATCCTTAAATGTCAAAGGCTCTTCATCTTCGGTGCGAACATCCATCGCCATCTTCCGGTACACATTAATCACCGGGTTATACGCAATCGGGTCCCAAGTAAACACCCATCCCCCAGGCTTGAGCGCACGCCGCACCTGTTCATACATGGCTCGTTTGTCGGTCACATGATGGATCGTGTTGGCGATGTACACAATATCGAAAGTGCCTTCTTCGACATCAATTGTTTCACCGGCGGCGACCAGTCCTTCGAGTTCTACTCCGTGATGCTTCCCAAGTTCGATCGCTTTGTTGACCATGCCTTGGGAAATATCGCTCGTTGTCACCTTCGCACCTTTGAGCGCAAAGTACACCGAAGATTCCCCAAGCCCAGCACCAATATCAAGCAATTTTTTGCCTGTCAGGTCGCCCATTTTTTGAAGCATGAACTTGTTTTCAGGAGCGGTGGGGGCTTCAAAGGCCTCAAACACATTGATCTCTTCAACCGGCGTAGATTCAGCCCATTCATCATGAAACGCCGCTTCGCTTTCATGGATTGCCTCAGTCGTCGCGGGTTGTTCTATTGTTTGTTGAATTGTTTGTTGATCTGTAGCCATAGATAAAATCCTCAATAAACGGTATTGAATTTTGATCAATTCATGGTAGGTTCAAGCTTCACCAGATACCCGCATTACCGAGAAGCCGCCAAGCCCGTTGCCCACCCATCAGCAGGGCGCTCGGCAAGAAATACCTTCGGCTCCGCCATCGAGCTCGATGTCGTCGCTTCTTGGTCATCAACCACTGTCCGTCGGGCGAGTTCCACTTCAGGAATCGACAGCTCAAACTGGTCCGATTTAATGTTGTGCGTCTTTGAAACCCAGTACAAAGGCCGATCCTGTCCCTGCTCAAATACCCGCCCAATATACTGCCCAATCACCGCAATCGACATCAAAATCAACCCTGTATACACCGTCAGCAAGAACACCGCCGAGGTCCAGCCAGGTTCATTGATCCCCACCGTAAAGAAAGTCACGATCGAATAAATCAAATACACAAATCCCAGTCCCCAAGTAATTCCAGCCGCCCAAAGAATCGCCCGGATCGGTGCTGACGACATGCTAAAGACCGCATCAGCCGCGAGCTTGGCCATCTTCACAAACGGATATTTACTCTCCCCAGCATGCCGAACATCCCGATCGTATTGCAAAATACACTGCTCATACCCAAGATGCGTAAACATCCCCCGCAAAAACCGATGCGGTTCTCGAAACGCCCGCATCGTTTCTGCGACAGGTTTGGACACACACCGAAAGTCCCCCGCGTTCTCGACCACCTTCACATCCCCGATTCTCCGCAACATCGTGTAGAACAGTTTTGCGGTCCACAGTTTGAACACGGTTTCTCCAGGCCGCTGCGTCCGCTGGGCATGAACAATATCAAACCCTTCATCAATCAGCGACAGCATCCGAGCAATCACCTCAGGCGGGTCCTGCAAATCCGCATCAATAATCACCACCGCATCGCCGTGCGCAAAGTCCAGCCCCGCCGTCACCGCGATCTGATGCCCGCGGTTGCGAGCCAGGTTGATGACTTTGACGCGTGGGTCGTTGGCTGCAAGGGCCGCCAACACATTGCCCGTCCGATCCGATGAACAGTCATTGACATAGATCCATTCGTGTTCCCACCCAGCACCATCGTTTTGAAGAGCCGCCGCCGCATCCACACTTCGTTTGTAGAACTCCGGGAGCACTTCCTCCTCGTTATAGCAAGGCACAATGATTGAAACAGTTTTCATAGTCAGCACTTCCCAAAGTTAAGTTCGTGCTGAAAGTATAGCCGATTGTCCAGCAATCCCCCGCCAGACCCAACGCCCAATGCCGTATTACGCTCCAGTATTTGGCACATTCTCCGGAAGTTCTCGGACGATCCCAAGCCCCGCCCACAGCACCGCCATATACAACCCCACCAACGCCCACATCGCCCCCCCAACAGCTCTCCAGTTTGCCATTGCCACACTGAACTCATCTCCCCCAGGCGGGAAAGTCATCGACGCCCAAAACACCACCATCATAATCCCCACACCCATCTTCCGCTTCCGATCAATCTCAGTATGCAACACCGCCGCCCCCAACGCCACCACAATAATCGCCAAAAAGAAATGCCGCACCGTCGACTGAGGCGAAAAAATCAACATCCCCACAATCAATCCAGACCACTCAAGCCCAATCAAACCACGCCCCGTAGCAGACCCATCATCCCTCTTCCCGCTTCGCCCCTTGAGCAAGGCCAATCCCCGCTTGCGATACAATCCCCACCCAGTCGCAACAATCAATCCAATCATCGCCAGCGTTCCGAACTTCACAAACGACTCACTCAATCCCCAATGAATCTGCGCCCGAGCAAGCACACTCGGAATCGTCACGCTCCGTTCCCACTCCAACGGATACAACTCCGATTCGACAACCGCCTGGGTCGATTGAATACCAATCAAATCCCCCACCCATCCAAACATCGTGCTCAGATACTGCATGTTCTGCTCAACCCCCCAGATCAACGACCCCGCCATCGCAAAAAACACCGTCCCAATCACAAACCCAACCAAATTCTTCACCCGCCCCCGCACAATCAACCAAGGCAAAAACACCAACCCCTGCAACTTCACATTCACCGACCCCCCAATCATAATCCCCGCAAGAATCGGCCTCTTGGTAATCCACATCAGCCCCAGCATCATCCAGATCATCACAAACGCATCGGACTGCCCAAGCCGAAGCTCCCCCCGTATCTTGTCCATAAACACCAAGACCACAAGAAACGCCACCCCCACAAGCATGTTCGGCGTCGCCTTGATCCCAAGCCGGGTCACCGCCTCACGAACCGTAATAAAAATACACGCCCCGATCAATCCCGCATTGATCACCGTCCACGCCGCCCCCGCGCCCCCAAGCCCAAGCCCGACCAAAGGCGACAACACAATCGCAAACAAAGGCATATACGCATACCAATGCTGCCCCGTAAACGGATACCCAGAGGTATAAATATTCTGATCATGCACGATCCCGTAGGCCGCATAGTAAAAATGCTTAAAATCCCCGCTCATCGGATGCTCTAGAAACCGGGCCGCACTTTCAAAGGTGACCACAACAAAGAACCCGATCATCAGCCCAAGCAGCAGCTTGTACTTGAGCGTCAGCCGATCCTTATCGAGTTGCGTCCCCGCGTTGCCGCTCATACCGACCGAGCCGCCGTAATAATCCCTCGGCATTCCCCAAACCCAATCCGTCGGAATCCATCCCGCTCGCAGTACGCCTTCATAATCACCTCATCACCATCAGCAAGAAACTTCCGCTCCTCACCAGTTGGCAAAACAAGTGGAGTTCTTTGCGTACCAGGCACCGAGATCGGCGGGTTGGCAAACGGATCACCATCCCAGGTCAACTCCAACATCGACCCACGAGCATCCCGCGTCGGCCCAGAAATCGTCCCAGACCCAAGCAAGTCCCCCGGCTGAAGATTGCAACCATTCACCGTATGATGCGTCACCATCTGCCCAATCGTCCAGTACAGGTCTTTCATATTCCCCGTCGAAAGATGCACCGGCTCCATCCCCTCCTCACGCATCTTGGCCGATGACAAATACACCTCAACCTTAATATCAAACCCACCACCCTTGCGATTGGCATCCGAATCCATATACGCAAGCGGCTGCGGATCACCCGCATCCCGCTCCTGAGCCGGCGAACGAAACGGAGCCAAGGCCTCCATCGTCACAATATAAGGCGAAATCGTCGACGCAAAGTTCTTGGCAAGAAAAGGCCCCAACGGCACATACTCCCACTTCTGCAAATCACGCGCCGACCAATCATTCAAAATACACAACCCAAGTAAGTGATCCTCGGCATCGGCAATATCAATCGGCTCCCCAAGTTCATTGCCCCGCCCAATGATCGCCCCCATCTCCATCTCATAATCCAGCAGTTTACAAGGCCCAAAGTTCGGCAACCCCCCATCTTCACTCGGCGCTTGTTGTCCTACAGGCCGCTGGATTTCAGTCCCCGAAGGCACAATCGACGACGCCCTTCCGTGATACCCAATCGGAATATGCTTGTAGTTGGGCAACAACGGATTGTCAGGCCGAAACATGCACCCAACATTGGTCGCATGATACAGCGATGCGTAGAAGTCGGTATAGTCACCAATCGGATCAATAAACGGCATCGACAACATCGAGTCATCCCGCGGGATCACAATGTCATTGACCTGCGGATGATCCCGCAACGCCGGGTTGTCCTTAAGCAGAAGTTTCTGAACCTTCTTCCGCAAACTCGACCATTTGCCCTCAGCAACAATCTCATCGACCGCAATAAAGTCCCAGTCGCCATCATCCTCAGGGGCAAGGTCAGACATCGAGAGCCGGTTGAGGTCCAGCAGCATATCTCCAATAGCCACAACCGCCGAGAGTGTGTAGTCATCCTCATCGTCGGAATCATCGGTAGCCCGAACCATCGTCGCCAACGGCAGGTTCTGAATCGGAAAGTCCGTCTTCGGATCATTCGCACTCTCCACCCAAGACTCCAACTTCACATCATGTGTCTCATCAATCGCATAGCTCATGTTTATTCTTCCTTCTTCATCTTCCTCCCTCTCCCATTCTGATGGGAGAGGGCCGGGGTGAGGGCTTCTTGTTCTACTTTCTTCTTCTCCAAGTCTCGTTCTCGAAGAAGCCGCCGCGCTGTCAAAAGAATCTCCAACAACACGCCTTCTTCATTCTTCGCAAGATCAGAGGCCGTGACACGCAAAACAGAAATTGATTGTGCTTTCATCCAACCGTCACGAACTGCATCCTGTTCCTGCCGCCCGGCATGATACGAACTGTCAATCTCAACAACCAGCAGAACTCGGGCACAATAAAAATCCGCCACATAAGGCCCAATCGCGTGCTGCCGCCGAAATTTAAATCCACCGAGCCGCTGATTCCGAAGTTTGCTCCACAACACGCCTTCCGGAGGCGTGGTATGGGCCCGAAGCAAAGAGGTATTGGTAGTTGCTCGATCAGTTGGATGTGTGGGATTGCGTGATGGCAGGCGTGGCATGAAGATTGAGGATAGGAGCCAAGAAAGGCCCAGAGCCCTCACCCCAGCCCTCTCCCATCAGAATGGGAGAGGGAGCAAGACAAGATCAAAGGAGCCCAAGATCAAAGGAGCCCAAGATCACAACAACCCAAGCCCGCCCAACTCCGCCACCGGCTCATCAATCGAACAACTCCCATAACTCACCGCAAAACCCTCCCGCATCCGTCCAAGTTCAATCGTCGAAACCTTGGTCCTCCCGTGCCGAACCCCCCCATCTTCAAACACAAACGCCCCGCCATCCATCTCTTCCAAAATCCCAACCACCACCGATTCCTCAGGTTGTTTGGTCTTCAGTACATACCCCGCCGCCACAAACACATTGATAAACCCATGCATCACCCCCCTCGGCGAATCATCAGCATAAGTCAACGCATGTTCACCCCGAATCGGATGATGCAACCCAGCCGTGCATTTAAACATCACCGAAGCATTCTTACACGCCAGCATGAACCGTGCAATATTCTCACAACTCGGCAGCATACTCGGCTCAACACCCCCGCACCGAATCTTGGCCAAGACCCCCGCTCCAGACATCGCCGCGATCAACCCCCGCACATCCCCATTCATAACAATATCCTGAGGCACTTCAAACGCCGCATCAATCATCTCCGGGATCAACTCCAAGGCCTCATCAATCTCATCACCATTCGACACCCGCATCTCAATGGCATCCACCATCGCCAATCCATTGCCCTCATCATCATGATGCTCATTGAACCGATAAATCATCTCCAGATTCTCACCCAAATCCCCAACAATAATCCCCGAAATCTGCCAAGGCGAAATGTCATCCAAATGCTCAGGATACCCACTGGTCGCAAAGGTCCCAGGCATCACAATCGCCGCCGTCTTTGAGAGTTCTTCAAGCTTGGGCACCGGACAAATAAACCGCCCTACAAAATCAGCATGTTCAGCCCGAAGATACTTGGCATAGTTCTCCGTCGCCTTGCCCATCTCAAGCTGACTCGGCGGAAATAATCCCGCATAATCAATCAACCCACCCATCAGCGTCCGCACACTCGCCATCAAGTTCGATTCAGTTTCAGTCATGCAGAACAATAGGTCCCCGCCCACACCTGAATCTTCTTCTTCCTCCCTCTCCCATTGGGGGGCTGATGGGAGAGGGCCGGGGTGAGGGCTCTTTGTCTTTCTACTTCTTCTCTCCTCCGCCTTCTTTCCTCTCTATCCCCAGTCCCCATCCCCTCTTCTCTGTGCCCTCTGCGCTCTCTGTGGTAAAAAATCTTCTTCTTCTTCTCTTCCCCAAATGCCCAGTGGCTAATCAAACAATACATGGGTGAAGTAGGGCGCAGCGCGCGTGAGGCGTCGCGGCTGGTGGCGCGTGCCGAAAGCGGCGCG
>JAESRA010000074.1 GCA_016764895.1 Phycisphaerales bacterium
CCAATCCCCCCAACCCCCCACCAAACTAGGGTGCCCCGATCTCGCCGGTCTTCGGCGCAGTCGGGGGTTCACTTTGGGGGGCTTCCTCCCTCTCCCATTCTGATGGGAGAGGGCCGGGGTGAGGGCTCCCTGACTTCTTCTATCTTCCCTCTTATCCCCTCTAATCTTTCTTCCTCTTCCAAAAAACCCCCTCTTCTTTGCGTCCTCTGCACCTCTGCCGCCTCTGCGTACCTCTTCTCTTTCTTCCAATCACCCCCTATCCTCTCCCCATGCCAACCGACTACCAAGAAGTCAACTTCGACGGCCTCATCGGCCCCACACACAACTACGCCGGACTCTCCGCCGGAAACATCGCCTCACTCTCCAACGCCGGAGGCACCTCCAAACCCAAAGCCGCCGCCCTCCAAGGCCTCGCCAAAATGAAAACCCTCATGGACCTAGGCCTAAAGCAAGCCATCCTCCCACCACAACAACGCCCAGACCTGACCTTCCTCCGCAACATCGGCTTCACCGGAAACAACGCCCAACTCCTGGCCCAAGCCCACGACGCCGACCCAACCTTGCTCGCAGCCGCCTGGAGCGCAAGTTCCATGTGGGCCGCCAACGCCGCAACCGTCTCACCAAGCCCAGACACCAAAGACCACAAAGTCCACCTCACCCCCGCCAACCTCGTCTCCAATCTTCATCGTTCACGAGAGCACCCAACAACCACCGCCGCCCTCCGCATGATCTTCAAAGACCCAACCCACTTCACCGTCCACGATCCTCTTCCCCGCCAAGCCCGCTTTGCCGACGAAGGCGCCGCCAACCATGTCCGCTTCGCCGCCTCCCACGACCAACCAGGCGTCGAACTCTTCGTCTATGGCGTAGACATCCACGACCCCGCAAACGCCGCCCGCAACTACCCCTCCCGCCAAACCCGCGCCGCCTGCCAAGCCCTCGCCCGAACACACCAACTTGATCCCACCCGCGTCGTCTTTGCACGCCAGCACCCAGACGCCATCGACGCGGGCGTCTTCCACAACGATGTCATCGCCACAGGCAACGAAAATGTCTTCATGTACCACGAGCAGGCATTCGCCACCTCCCGCTCACTCCTGACCGACCTCGCCTCACCCCTGGGCCAACCACTCATCACCATCGAAGCCCAAGACTCAGACTTCTCCCTCCAAGACGCCGTCACAAGCTACCTCTTCAACTCCCAGATCGTCACCCTTCCAAATGGTTCGATGGCCCTCATCGCCCCCCTCGAAGCCACCGAAAACACACGCGTCAAAACATTCATCGACAAAACCATCGCCGACCCCTCAAACCCAATCAACACCGTCCACTATCTCGATGTCCGCGAATCCATGCGCAACGGCGGAGGCCCCGCCTGCCTCCGTCTCCGCGTCCCACTAAGCAACAACGAACTCGCCGCCGTCCACCAAGGCGTCATCATGACCAATGACCTCCTCACCAAACTCACCGATTTCGTCACCCGAACCTACCCAGACGAGATCACCCAATCCGACCTCCTCGACCCAACCCTCGCTCAATCTTGCATCGACGCGCTCGACGAACTCACCCAAATCCTGGACCTCCCCAACCTCTACCCCTTCCAGCAATAAAGCCTTGGCGAGCATCTTTCAGAAAATTTAAAACTCAGCAATCAACTCTTGATACGACTCGATAATCTGCGTCGCCCCCGCCTTGAGTAGATCATCCGCCGGCGTCAGTGTCGCCAAACCAATGACCCGCATATTCGCATTGCGAGCCGCCAGCACCCCCGATACCGAATCCTCAACAACCACACAGTCCACCGGCAAATGCCCCATCGACTCAGCCGCATGAAGAAACAACCCCGGATCAGGCTTCCATTTTCCAACTCCATACGCGCTGAACATCGTCACCTTCTCAGGCTCATCCCGATGAACAAACCGATCAATAAGCCCCGAACCCGTCAGCGTAAGCGTCGCCTTCTTAAGCGGAGCATTAGTCCCCACACAACGATGAGGCCCATCGACACCCATCGCATCAAGCCCGTCAAGCAACTCATGAATCCCATCAATCGCAGGCACACCACACTCATGAATCTCAACATACATCCGCTCACGGTAATCGTCCATCATCCCAGGAAGCTTCTTCCCCAAATGCCCCTCAACATCAGCCAAAATATCCTTAAGATCCCGCCCCTTAAAATGGTCAATCGAATACTGCGCATCAACCGCCCAACCAGCATCACTCACACACTGCGCCAAAACACGGTTCGTCAACGGCTCAGTATCAACAAGCACACCATCACAATCAAATATAATCAACTTCGATTCAAGCATCTACGATACCGACTCCGCTTCAGGGGCCGGCTCTTTGGCGTCGGCCCGCATAAACAACGCCTCACCCTTGAGAATCTTTTGACCCGGTTTGATCGAATACGCCCCGCCCCATGCAGCAAGCTCACTCAACGGAGCTTTGAAACCAGAGTTGGAATCTTCTGCAGTATTCAAATGATCGCAGTCCCAATTCTGCCAAAGCTCGGCCATCTTCTCAGGCATCGCAGGACTCAACAACAACGAAGCAATCCGAAGAGCCTCAGCGCAGGAATACAAAATTGATTCGAGCGCATGTTTGCCGTCATCAAGCGTATCGAGCTGCTTGGCAAGCGTAAACGGAGCGCAGTACGAAATAAAATCATCCACATGCTTCACAATCGACCGCCCCGAACTGAGCATAGATCCCAAATCCATCCTCCCAAGCGCATCAACCGCATCATTGACCGCATTCTGCGTAAACTCAGCAAAATGGTAAGTTCGCGCAGGATCATCAACCGCCTTACCAGCGTTGCTGAGTGCAATCAACGCAGTCTGAAGCGAAGACCCATTGGGAAATCCAAACTCACCGTTGCAAGTTGCTGGCACCGTGCCACCAAAGTATTTATCAATCATGTTCCCAACCCGTGACATGGAATTGCCAACAGAGTTGGCCAAATCCGCGTTGTACACCTCAATAAAACGCGCATGCGCAAAGTCAGAATCATTGGCCCCAAGCGGCCCCTGCGTCGTCAAAAACCAACGCATCGCATCAAGGCTATATCTCTCGGCATACGCCTCAAGCAAATCAATCTCAATGAAATTCCCCAAAGACTTCGACATCTTCTTCCCCTCAGCAATCCAGTACGCATGCGCATACACCGTCTCAGGCGGCTTCTTCCCAAGCGCATAAAGCATCGCAGGCCACACAATCGCATGAAACCAAAGAATGTCCTTGGCCATCAAATGAACAACCTCACCCTCCCAGTATTTACGACGCTCATCAGTATCAACAGTCGTCAAATAATTACACAACGCCTCGATCCACACATAAATCCGGTGCGAATCATCCCCAGGCATCTTAATCCCCCAGTCCGCATCCCCCTCCTTAATCTTCCGACTCACCGGAACAGCCCGCAACCCCTGCTTCAAACGACCAAGAACCTCATTCTTGCGAGCCTCAGGAAGAATCCGAAGTTCGCCCGACTCAATCTGCTCTTTGAGCCAAGGCTCGTACCGAGGCAAATCAAAAAACCAGTTCTGCTCAACGCGTTTCTCAAGCGGCTTACCAGTCACAGGCGAATTAAAATCATTCTCCTTAGCAACCATCTCAGTCAAATATTCTTCCTGCGATGGATCGTACCAACCCTCATAATCCCCCAGCGTCACAACGCCCTCATCCTTCAACTTCGTTATGTACTCCACGGCCTTAACCTTGTGCCGCTCTTCAGTCGTGCGAACAAAATCATCATTCGAAAAATTCATAAACTCAAAAGCGGCCTTAAACCGCTCCGCGTTGATCGTCGCCCACTCCATCGGCGTCTTGTTATTCTCAGCAGCCGTCTTAGACACCTTCTCGGCATGCTCATCAGTCCCCGTCAAAAAGAACACATCCCGCCCAACAAGCCGCTGCCCGCGGGCCGCCACATCAGCAATCAGCGTGGAATAACAATGCCCAATATGCGGACGATCATTCACATAGTAAATCGGGGTCGTGATGTAGTACGGCGTTTGGTCGGCAGTGGATGCAGGCATAGTCAGGGATTGTAGAAGGGAGAAGAGCAATGGGCAGTGGCAAATAGAATAGGCAATCAGCCGGGTGCCCCGATGGTGGGCCTTGCCACCTTCGGGTCTTGGTGATACAAAAACCTACAAGGCCCCCTTAAAGCCCCCCCTCTTCTCTTCCCCATTGCCCACTGCCTATTGCCCATTGCCCATTGCCCCTCCCCCCCTTCCGGTATTTCGGAATGTTCGGTTTGTATGGGCCTACAAATTGTCCTATGGTTTATAGTTCGTGGGAATAGACTCCCCCTGGTATCCGTTGTCCTATCTGTCGAGAGGCGGGCGAGTTGGAACGAATCAAGTTTGAGCAACTCGCTCTCCAGCATCTTGACGCTGTCTATCGCATGGCCTTCCACCTGAGCCGGGATGCCGATGTCGCTGATGAACTGGTTCAGGAAGTCTATGTACGGGCGTTCCGGCCCAACACAATCGAACGCTTTGAAGATAAAAGTGCCGACGACGACGAAACTTCGGGAACAGGCGGCATGCGGTCGTGGTTATTTGCAATCACACACAATGTCTTCTACTCGAAGATCAAAAAGGACAAGCGACGCCCCATGGCCGTCGAAGAGTTCTTCAACGAATCGTCCGACGAACTCATGCCCGATGAGCCACCGCCGGTCTACGACCGAGCATCGCTCGATTTCGAGCATGTTGACGAGAAGCTCAAAGAGGTTCTCATGGGATTAAAAGACGAATACCGCGAGGTACTCTTAATGTGGTCGGTCGACGGCTTGAAATACCGTGAAATCGGCGAAATATTGGGTGTCCCCATCGGAACCGTCATGAGCCGGCTGCACAGGGCTCGGAAAATCTTGAGTGACGCGCTCATGAGCGATGAGAAGGCCGTTGAGGATTTGGGCCTAAGGGTATTGAGTGGACAAACGGACGATGAATCATGAATGACAAAAACAACAACTCAAACACCAACCCAAACGCGGACCTCGATGCAGGCCTCGACACAGGCCTCGATACAGAAAACCTGTGCATCGCAGCAATGTTGCGGGCATGTGCCGACGGAGAATTGTGCCCAGAGCAATGCGATCGTTTGAAGCAATACCTAGCTGAACATCCAGAGGCAGCCGAGCAAGTAGAGTTTGAAAAAACACTCAAAAAAAGCTGCGAGCGAATAATGGGTTCAGGATGCGGGTGCCCCAATTCATTGCGAGCCAAAATCGAAGCCATGGCCTGTGAATGCATGGCCGCCTCAGGAATCGACGAATCCAACAAACGCACACGCAAGGCGAGCTTCTGGAGACTCAGCCCCATGATGAGCGCAATGGCGGCAGTGCTAGCCCTTGCCGGCGGCGCCTTGATCTGGCAAAGTGCTTCGATCATCACCCAAGGAAGCGGTCTCGGATTCACCGACACCTCACCCGTGGCCTACGCCGAACGCGTCGGAAACTTCGTCGCCCGCGAACACATGCGCTGCTGCGACGAAAAAGCAGCATCCCAAAAACTGATCCACAACGAAATCACCGAATCAATCGCATATTTCTCCGAACGATTCAACCAGCAAGTCGCCTCGCCATCAACAATCAGTGACCAAGCCAATATCCAGTATTACGGCGGCGGCGATTGCAACATCCCCGCAACCGACAAATCCGGCCACCTACGCTTCGATGCCGTCGGCCCCGATGGCGAAACCATCTCACTAAGCCTCTTCATTGCTCCCGATCCAGGACTCCTCGGGCTCGAAGAAGGCGTGACCTACATGCTCGACTCAACCCAATGCCGCGAGCAAGGCACCAGCCTCTTCGCCTGGGTTGCCGACGGAATCATGTACCTCCTGGTCTCTGAAGCCAAAGAAGACATGTGTGCCGAGGTCCGTGGAATGATGAACGCCCCGACCAAACTCCGCCAACTCTGAGTCTGAATTCGACCCCGATTCATCCAAATTACACAATTTACAACCGACTTTGATCCAAGGCCTGCTGATCGCCGATTGGAATATGGTGCATGTATTTCGTTAAATTATGCCAAATACGAAGTTATTCGTGTGCTTTGATCCATCTTGGCGCGAACCTACATGGGGGCGCGACAAGTATGATTCAAGGGCAGAAGGAACAGACCATGAAATTCAACCAACGAACTGACACTCTAAGCACACTCGCACTGATTGCAGGCCTCGCTGTCTCAACAACATTCTCCCCCAAAGCAATGGCCCAAAACGCCCTGGGTGACGGGCGAGGCCTAGCCGCCAACCCGCGACAAGGCTCAGACGGGCGAGTAGACCTCAGACCAAGCTTCCAAAAAGAAGTCGCCTACCGAAACGCCATCGCCACCGGAAACGCACCAGGAGGCATGAGCTTCCGAGGCGACCTTGGATACCGGGCCGCCGGCGAATTCTCAGGAACACTCGGCTCAGACGCCCTCTACTCCTTCCGCAGAGATTCGCTCTACTCAGGACTCGCAGGCATGGGCATCCGAGGCACCGACGCCCTCCAATACCAATTCGCCATGACCACAGGCTCACGCATCACCCGCAACATGACCGGAAGCCTCTCCCTCTCCCGTCTGGGCGGCTCATCCTCGGCCGCCTTCAACAGCGGCATCGGCCAACCAGAACCAACCATCGCAATTGACCCCATGCTCAAACTCCGCCAAGCAAGCAGCAGAGTCAGCGGAACCCTCCGTTCAACCTCCTCATACGCATCGACAACCCCACTCGTGCCTGAACTAATCTCCATCTTCGAACGCGGGATCGAACAAGAACAGTTCGGCCTCGTCGCCTCACCCCTGATGGGCCTGGTTTCAACACCAATGGACTCAGCCAGAAATCGCCGGCTCAAAAAAACAACATCCACCAAACCCGAAAAAACCACCGAACCCGAAAAAAACTCGTATTCTGACACCATCGAAGCCATCCGCGCAAGAGCCGAAACAATCCGAGCTCGGAATCTCGAATCCGCTACAAATCCAGATACCGCCAGCGACCAAGAAAATCCAGACCAAACCACAGACGAATGGATCGCTTTGCAACTCCACCAACTCCAACGCCAACTCCTAGGCCTCCCAGAATCAACCGGAAAAGACGAGCCCGTTGAAGTCGTCCAACAAGGAGAAGACCCCTCCCAACGCGATGACAATGGTTCACTAAAAATCCGCGACCCACTCAACCCACACCCCGATGACCAAGGACAAGACAACCAAATAGGTACCGCAGAAATCGAGTTCACCCGCGGCCAAGGGCTCGCCGAACGCTCGTTCTACACCATCGACCCCGAAACCCTCGAAATCATGCGAGGCGACCGCAACAAAGTCACCTACCTCATAGACCCCACCGCAGCAAACAGAAACATCTACAGCGAACACATGACCGCCGGCCAGCAACTCCTCACCCACGGCCGATACTTCGACGCAGAAGAACGCTTCACCCAAGCCCTCTCCATCCGCCAAGGAGATGTCTCAGCACAACTCGGACGCCTCCACGCACAAATCGGCGCCGGACTCGTCATCAGCGCATCAATCAACCTCCAAACACTAATGAGCGAACACCTCGAAGTCGTCTCACGCCAATACTCAGGCAACCTACTCCCCAAAGAACAACGCCTCCGAGAACTCCTCCAAACACTCAGAGAAAGAGCAAGACTCGAAGAACGACCCTCCTATATCCCCACCGAAACCACACAAGTCCGACTCGCCTGCGGCCTACTAATCGCATACCTCGGATACCAAATCAACGATCAACAACAAATGAACGACGGATTCTCAGTCATCCGTAAACTCGGAACCGAATCCGATCTCCGACTAGTACTCCTCCTCGATACCGTCTGGAGCGCAATACTCAACAATCCCACAGATACCCAAACCCCCACCCCAGACGAGCCCGCCCCATGAGCCCAATCAGTCCGGGTGCAACAGGATCATCACTCAGAGATTTCTGGACCGACGGCTCCGTCGCCATGCTGTGTGCCACAATCAGCACACTCACCGGCGTCACCGTACAACTCCGCGATGAACGCGGCATCGTCCTTGATCCCGACCAAAACGCAGAATACTTCGGCGGACGCATCGAACCCCTCGATACCAACGCCATGGTCTTCCCCATCCGCCTCGGCGGACAAGAAAACGGAACCACCATCGGCTCTGTAGTCATCGGATGCGGGGATCACAAAAATTCACCCATCGCCCAGTCAACCCAAAGTTCATGCTCCCTGATCGAACAAATGGGAAAACTCATCGCAACAATGGCCATCCAAATGTGCACCGATGTCTCCGAACTCCGCGTGCGGATCAAAGAAATCGAAGTCCTCTACCGCCTCAACGCATTGCTCGTTGCCGGCGGGCGGGTCGATGAAACACTCCAACTCGCACTCGATTCGGCCATGGATGCACTAAATCTCGACGCCGGAGCAATCATGCTCCTCCCCGAAGACTCCGAAGGCCTTACCAGAACAGACCAAGAGGACGAACTCGAACGCAGCGCATCAGTCGGGCTCTCTGAATCTTGGCTGGATTGCCCCCTGCCCTTATCTGCAGGCCGCATCATCGACAAGGCAAGCCTTGATGGCGAAGTGATCGTGATCCAAGACCTCCACACCGACCAACGAATCTTGGCCCGTGACCAAGTAATCGACGAAGGCCTCAAATCATTCCTCGGAGCAGGAATGGTCTTTGATGGCCGCCCCATCGGAGTAATCCGAGTCTACTCGCGTTCAGAGCGTTCCTTCACCGGCGCCGAACGCCGCCTGATCCGTTCGATCGGTCAATCCGCAGCCATGGCCGTCGAACAAGCACGCCTCATCAAAATGAAAGCACGCGAGCGACGAACACAACGCTCCCTCAAAATCGCGGCAACAGTTCAAAAACGAATGATGCCCGACCAACTCCCCAAAGTACCCAATCTCGACATCGCCGCAAGGCTCAGTCCAAGCTTCCAAATCGCAGGCGATTTTTACGATGTCTTTGATGTACGCGATAAAATCGGCATAATGGTCGGCGATATCGTCGGCAAAGGCATCGTCGCCGGGCTCCTCATGAGCGCGGTCCGAGCCACCCTCCGCGCCTACGCAGAAATCAGCGACGACCTCTCCAGAGTCATGGCACGAACCAACGAAGCAATCTGCCGGGACACAACCATCGGCGAATTCGCAACAATCTGGTACGGAGCCTTTGACCCCAAAACCAACGAACTCTGTTATGTCACAGCCGGACACGAACCCCCAATCGTCCTCACCCAACACAAAGACAGCACATGGTCCCACCAAATACTCAAAGGCGAAGGCATGGTCGCAGGTGTGCAACGCGGTGAAGAGTATGCCATGGAACGAATAGTCCTCACCAAAGGCCAAGTCGTCATCGCCTACACCGACGGCATGATGGACGCCGTCGATTTCTCAGGCAATCGCTGGGGACGCAAACGCCTTATCCAAGCGATGATTGATTCCGTACAAGAGAACCCCGACAAAGACCTGGGCGGCGCAGACTGGATCCTCGAACGAATCTTCTGGCACCTCCGCCAGTTCCGAGGCCTCCAACCCCAAGCCGACGACGAAACCGTAGTCGTGATCAGAGTTGAGCAATAACGCGAATTATATGTTCCGTCATTCAACTACAACAAGACTAATAAAATAACGGGATTTTTTCATTCTTACCCATCGGCGAGCACACACCGACCGCATTGTATGTTAATCTACTTATACGCGTATCGATGAAAACCATGAGCAAGGAGAAAAATTATGAAATTTTCAGAATGTGCTTTTTTGGCATCAATTGTGTTAACTAACGGCGCAGCCTTGGCTTCCCCAGCCACAAGTGATGTCCGTCAAGTGAGCGCCGACTCTGGTGCTGTAGGCTTGGTCCCGCTTCCAGTCTTCGAAGAAGTGTTTTGGGAAGAGCTGTTTGGATTCCAATATAACCCCGGCCAAAATGGGCTATTTGTAAAATGGAACTCTTCGGCGGGGCAGTATCAGCTAATTCCACTTGTTCTGGAGGATAACGAATTTATATATGGGGACACAGGAGAATATTTTCCATCTGTTGAACTTCATGATCCCATACAGGAGATGTCTGAAAGCAACCTACAGTTTGAAATAGATGGCGTAGTGTATAATTTCAATGTCCACGCTAGCATATCCATCATTGCAGCGGAATTGATAGGCACGACAGGCGAATCGTGGTACATCAACGGAATTCGGCTTGATTTTCAGTACTACTACACATATCTTGATGAATGGTATTCATATTCTCAAATTATGCCTATTGATTCCCATCCAAGTATTGAGAGTGCGGTAGCTGAAGCTTCATCATATTTCACCCCTTCCTTTCTGCCGTTCATAGATAAGGTAGAAGATTGTTCGGAGATTCTAAAACAATGCCTTGAAAATCAAAACATTCACTTTCGTCTGAGAAAGAGTGAAATCGGTGTGCCGTGGGCAGGCATTGGGACTGGTGCAGCTGTTGGTGGCGGGACTGCGGCAGGCGCAGGCGCCCTAATCGGGACGATTAGTGGTCCGCCAGGGTCTGGAGTGCTAGCACTGATAGGCGGGGGCCTCGGCACTTTGTTTGGAGCACCAATTGGTGGTGTAGTTCAATATGTCACTGAACTCAAACAAGTAAAAAGACGGTATCTTGCGGCATCAGATGGTTGTAAACTTTGTGTTGATCAATGTTTTGAAGACGGTGAATGGCCTACATATTGTGACGACTTGCTCACACCTCCTACGCAACCGTAAGTTGCCAATCCCATGTCTTCAATTAATCCCCCCGAATATAATCGGATATTTATTCGTCCTGCACTGTGTCTCATGGTTGTATGTATCTCTTCATTTTTGTTTTCAAACTTGACAGATATAGCTGATTGGCTCTTTGTGTCGGTTCAGTTGATTTCCGGAGTTGGCTTTCTCGTGGTGGGCTTTCGTGGGGCCTCCTATGTGAGTCGATTTCGAAAAAGCGGTGGGCGTCAATGTTTCAACTGTGGGTACCCTCTTGGATACAGACCCGATAGGTGCAGTGAGTGTGGTCATGAATGGGATCCATCTAGGCTAAAAATTCTATGGAAAAAAATGATTCATCCGGTAATTGACGATTCGGCCGAGGAATGATTTGGTTCATAGATAATATTAAAAAAACGCTCGCTGCGTCCTTGCAGCGGGCGTTTTATGGTGACTGGATTGATCGCTATCGGGCTTAAACTACGCCGCAAAAGGGCTGTCGTCATCCTCATCGTGGGCATCGATGCTCGTCATCCGCGTAAAATTGTACGATTCCTCAATCTCCTCATCGACAAGCGTCGAGAGTTCTTGAAGTTTGGACTCGGCATGAGCAAGAGCAGACTGGGCATAATCAATGGCATCCATCGCATCCTCCTTGTGAGACTCCCCAGCACTACGCCATGACGCAATGCTGCAAAATGGGAGCGGGGCTGGGGGATCTTCAATAGTGTCCGTCTCGCGGCAGAGTCTCAGGTTCGGCATTGATGGCCTCCTCGAACAGGGGTGAGTCCTAATGAGTCTCCATAACAGATCGTCATTTGGGCCCTCTGAATCAAGAGCAATCCGAAATCCGGAGTTGGTTTGAACCGATGAGTCAAGACGGGGTATCCCATACAAAGAGTTATCGGCACTTGAGCCCGCACAAGTTGAGCTTTGACTTGTGTGGAATTAACCCGTCGAATCAGCAGAATCAGACGACTCAGCACCCAAAGAGCCCGTGGACTCCCCGATTCGAGGCTCCGTACCCTCAATAGCACGAGCAAGGTTCGGGCGATGTTTATTGATCACAATCAACGCCAAAAGCGTCGCCGCAACAATAAACGGCAACCCATGATTGGCCACCATCAAATCAATATCCGACGCAGGCAACTCCGAAAACTGCGTCTGGCTCCCAACCCGGCGTTCCTCAAAAGTCTCATACTGCGCAAACGCATACCAAGTCCACAAAGGCAAAGTAGCCGCCGCCACCGACGAAGCCACCCCAACCATCCGCCACAACACCACCACCACCACAAAAACCATAAGAGCCCCGCTCGCAGGAAGCGTCATCGCAGGCATCACCCCAACAAGAGCCCCAAGCCCCGTCGCAACACCCTTCCCACCCTTAAACCCAAGCCAAGGCGTAAACATATGCCCAACCGGAGCCGCGAACATCACCGCGAGCCAAAGCCACGCATCAGCAGGATTCATCTTCATGTACCCAAGCGTCCCAAGAGCAGACCCAGCAATCAAAGTAGGCATAAGACCCTTGCTAAAATCCAGTATAAAGCAGATCACAAAATACTTCCGCCCCAGCAACCTCCCAAGATTCGTCGCCCCAATATTCCCCGACCCCTCCGTCCGAATATCGATCCCCCTGGATTTACCAATCAAAAACCCAAACGGAATCGAGCCAAGCAGAAACGAGAGCGGGATAAGCAGGTAAGGATTCATTGCTTAAAGAATAGGGAATAGACACCCCGAAAGCGCAGATCAGCACGCGACCTCAAGCCCCATACCAAATACACACCACAATAACCCCCCACCCCCCACCC
>JAESRA010000075.1 GCA_016764895.1 Phycisphaerales bacterium
GCTCGCGATGCCTTGGACGCAATCCTCAAACTCGACCCCGCCATCTTCCCAATCGAAAA
This sequence comes from Phycisphaerales bacterium, assembly GCA_016764895.1. Lineage (GTDB taxonomy): Bacteria > Planctomycetota > Phycisphaerae > Phycisphaerales > UBA1924 > UBA1924. Next base: position 60 of record JAESRA010000075.1, read on the forward strand.
ATCCAAACTCAAAGACGCGATCCATCTCCGCTCCATCGCTCCAATCCACAAACTCCGCGATGCGGGCATCCTGATCGAATCAAAAAAAGAAATCATCCGCACCCCCAGCGTCTTCAATCTCCTCGAAAACCCCGCCGACCAATTCGCCCCCACACTCAACAACCAACAACAAATCATCGTCGAAGGCATCAGCCAATCACTCAACCAACCAGGCACCCACCTCATCCACGGCATCACCGGCTCAGGCAAAACCGAAGTCTACATGCGACTCATCGAACAAATCATCGCTTCGGGTAAAACCGCCCTCGTCCTCGTCCCCGAAATCGCCCTGACCCCACAAACCGCAGGCCGATTCGTCGCCCGATTTGCAGACGCCGGCGTCGCCCTGCTCCACTCCGGACTCAGCGCCGGGGCTCGCAACGCCCAGTGGTCACTCGTCGAAAACGGTCAAGCGAAAGTGGTCATCGGGCCTCGTTCTGCCATCTTCGCACCCATCAAAAACCTCGGCCTCATCGTCGTCGACGAAGAACACGACAGCTCCTACAAACAAGACCGTGCCCCCCGCTACCACGCCCGCGACAGCGCCATCGTCCTGGGCTCCTACGCCAAATGCCCCGTCATCCTCGGCTCAGCAACACCATCCCTCGAAAGCTGGTCCAACGCACGCAATGGAAGATTCAAACTCTGGTCCATGACCGACCGCGCCGGGCTCGGCTCGCTCCCCAAAGTCCAGATCGTCGATCTGGCAAAGGACCAGTCCAACACCATCCGTTCTCAATCCGGCAAATCACTCGCCTTCCCAATCATCGGCGCAACTTTAGAACGCTGCATCAACGAAACCTTGGACCGCGGACAACAAGCGATCCTCTTGCTCAACCGCCGCGGCTACGCCTCGCTCGTCGCCAGCGCCGATCCCGGCTGCGACTGGAAACTCGAATGCGATCAGTGCGACGCAACCATGGTCGTCCACAAATCCCGCGTCCGCACCCAAGGCCACAAACGATTCGTCCGATGCCACCACTGCCTGAGCGAACAACTCATCCCCACCGTCTGCCCCATGACCGGCAAAGGCATCGTCCAGATCGGCGTCGGCACACAACGCGCAGAAGACGAAATCCTGATGCGCCTCGGCGAGCGTCACAATCTAACACTCGGCGACAACTTTGTACGAGTCGACTCCGACACCATGACCCGACCCTCTGACTACTTCACCATCCTCGACCGGTTTTCCAAAGGCGACATCAAACTCATGCTCGGCACCCAAATGATCGCCAAAGGCCTCGACTTCCCCAATGTCACCCTCGTCGGAATCTTGAGCGCCGATACTTCGCTTTCGATCCCAGACTTCCGCGCCGAGGAACGCACCTTCCAGCTCATCGCCCAAGTCGCAGGCCGCGCAGGCCGAAGCGAAATCCCAGGCCGAGTCGTCGTCCAAACCCTCAACCCCCGCAACTCGGCCATCATCCTCGCCTCAGACCACAACTACCCGCGCTTTGCCGACCAAGAACTCAAAACCCGTGAGTCCTGCAACCTCCCCCCCACTACCCGCATGGCCCGAATCATCTGCCGTGATCCAGACCAATCCAAAGCCAAAGCACGAGCCACCCAGCTCGCCGATGCCCTTGTTGAGCTCGCCGACCCAAGCGTCACCATCGAAGGCCCCATGGAATGCACCATCGCCCGCATATCAAATCAATCCCGCTGGGGCATCGAACTCCTCGCCCCAACATCGGTCATGATCCAAAAACCAATCGCCACACTGCGTGAACAAGGGCTCTTGAAATCCGACGCCTCAACCGTGATCGACATGGACCCGATCTGGCTGATGTAATCAATCGTCAGAATCGAGTTCTGATTCAGTTTCAACCTTCCGAAACCGCACCCGAACCTTCACCCCAATCTTAGGCACAACCTCCCGATTCGCAATCCACACCGGCTCATCCACCGACGCATCCGGCGACACTACCCACGCCGGCGAGATAACCTCAAAACCCCAAGGCGTCAACGACACCAAAGCCCCCTCACGATCCGCTTTGTATTGACCGTATTGACCGTATTGACCATCACCAATCAACACCGACCCCGCAAACACCAGCCCGTCCCAGCCGGTATCCTCAGTCAAATCCGTCCCATTTTCGACATGGCTGACCCATTCAACAAGCCCAACCCAGTCTTCCGAATCTTCAACCCGAACTTCAACAATCACCCCATCACCCGTCGCCGAGACCCGCTCCCCATCAACAAACGACACCGGTTTGCCAGGCTCAAACCCCGCCGCGAGTAATCCCGCATGCAGATTCGCTGGCTTGACCATGCTCACCAGCAACGACTCATGCTCGCGGGTATCTGGCGATGTAATAAGCATTTCTAAATAAACATCAGGCGTTTCAGGATGATGGCAATCCATCGCCACCGACGCATTGATCTCAACCGTACCTTCATCCACCCAAACCCCAGGCAACATCTCCTTGGGCTCTCCAAAGCTCAAACAAAGCACAAGTACAAGCCCAAACAGCAAATTCATACCCGGTTCCTCTGCATCGCTCTAGCCAGTTCAGTAAACAGATCACCGCGCTCCTCATAGTTGGCAAACTGATCCCAAGAAGCGCACCCCGGCGAAAGTAGTACCACATCGCCATCCAATACCCGGCCCTGAATCAATCCCATCGCCCGATCAAGGTCGCCACAATCAAACGCGTCTCCATTGGCAGCCCCAACGATTCCCGCCCCGGTCACGCCAATCCCATACAAACCCGCAAGTTCAGAACTCATCTCAGATATCAATGAAAGATCACTCCCCTTGTCATACCCGCCTGCGATGAGATGAATCTTCGACCAAGCCACCAATCCACCAATCGCCTCGACCGCCAAAGCCGTAGCGTCCGGGACTGTACATTTCGAGTCATTGTAAAACCGAACCCCCTCCCGAACCCCCTGGGCCTCATGCACCAACTGCAACCGATGAGGCAAGCCCCCAAACCCCCGAACCGCCTCAACGATCTGTTCACGCTCAACATCCCCCACCATCAACACCGCCGCTTCAACAGCCATCGCCCCGTTGATCCCGTTGTGCTTCCCAGGCACGGCACACCCACCAAGAGCATCATCCTCAGACACCACAACCCCATCGCCCCAATCAGCCACTCCAAAACCCAACACCAACCGCTCCGCACACCCAGCCAGCACCCGCTTAGATTCCTCGTAATGCTCTGCATCACCATGCCAATCCAAATGATTTGAAACACAGTTGCTCACGCATCCAACCCGAGGCGGCGACTCTTCTAGCACCCCAGACTCCCCAAGCCAATACAGCATCGCACTCGACAACTCAAGGACCACAGTCGCCCCGCGTTCTATAGCGTCCAGTTCAGCGAGCAACGACCCCCCAATATTCCCGCCGAGTACTGAGCGGTGTCCGGTCTTGACAAGTGCGTGATGAATCATGGCACAAGTAGTGCTCTTGCCTGCCGATCCCGTGACCGCGATGACCTTGGCAGGATCAAGTAGTCGATACGCGATCTCAATTTCAGTCGTAATCGCAATCCCCAGCGACCGAGCCTTGGAAATAAACCCGTTGTTCCAAGGCCTTGGTATAGCAGGATTCACAACGACAAAGCCAACACCATCAAGATCAGATTCCTTGTGTTCCCCAAAAACCAGCCGAACATTTTTCGCATCAATCAGATCCTGCAACTGCCCGATAGACTCAGCGAGCCCATCAGGGTTCCCAGAGTCCCCCACAATAACTTGTGCCCCTTGCCCGGCAAGATACCGCGTGACCCCAACCCCGCCGCCGAAGCGTCCGAGCCCCATCACATACACCTGCTGGCCATCCCATTGGTTCATACGGAACAATAGTCAAACTGATTTGGTTTGGTCATCGGATCAAAAGACTCAGTTCTCGGATGGAACCATCACCGCCACGCACGGTGACTCGAACGGTTTCTCCGGTCAGCAAGCCTTCTTCAGCGAGCATTACAAAGAAATACGCCCGGTCTTCGAATCGCTGGCCGTTGATTTGAAAAATGACATCATCTTGAACAAGCCCCGCCATGGCCGCGGGTAATCCCTGCCAAGTTTGCAAGACCGCAACGCCATCGGGGTGCGAGCCAAGGACCGCTCCGAGCTGGAGTTGAATGGGTTGGTAGAGCCTTTGGGCCAGCACGACCGGCTGCATGACCCCAAGCGTAACAGTCAGATCAAGAAACTCGCCATCGCGGTACACCCGAATAGTGACCGGCTCGCCAGCCCTTTGCGAACTGATCAATGATGAAAGCGCCTCGGCATTGGTGGCCGGGGAGCCCTGGACTTGGAGAATGATATCGGTCGGTAAAATCCCAGCGTCTTCCGATGGGCCACCGGGTTCAATCCCGGTAATCTGAATGCCATAGACCGTTTCCCCCGATGATGTTTTCACACCAATCCGGCCAGTTCTAGACGGATTGTAACTGATCCCAAGATACCCACGCGAAACCGAGCCATGCTCGATAATCTGCGACACAATCGGCTCGATAGTTCCGAGTGGAATCGCAAAGGAAATCCCCGCAGAATCCCCGCCAGAATCTTCCGGATTTGATCCAACGGTATTGGCGGCCGTCGCAATTGCAACATTCATCCCAATCACATGCCCATCGGTATTGACCAATGGCCCGCCAGAGTTTCCAGGATTCACCGCCGCATCGGTCTGGATGTAGTTGGTATATCCCCCAAGAATTCTGGCCCCCTGCGCCTGACGCCCGAGCCCAGAAACAATGCCCTCAGACATCGAAAACTTGAATCCAAATGGTGATCCAAATGCAAATATCCGTTCCCCCACTCGAGGCAATCGTTGGCTTGCCCTCAGGGATGGGTATGTCGTTTGCGAGGCATCAACCTGGACAACCGCGATATCCGTATAAATATCAGATCCAACCACCCGCCCCTCAACCACTCGCCCGTTGTAGAACTCGACCGAGACCAGAGAAGCTGTCTTGACAACATGGGCATTGGTAATCAGGTATCCGTTGGTGTCGTAGATCCAGCCGGCACCACTTGAGTATGACCCGCCAAGTTCACCTTCGGGTTGTGTCTCAATATGAACCACCGTTGGCTCAATCGAATCACCGATCGCTGAGATGGCACGATCAATCCGCCGAAGAATGTCGTCGTCGGCCAGAATGTTTCGTGCCAATGAAATCCGAGCGCCTTGCTGGGCAATCGCGTACCGATCCATCAAGGCAGGAGCCACAAAGACCATCGAGGCCGTAACCAGCAAAACAATCAATGCCGGTGCAATTGTCACAAACTTTCGCATCAAAGACTCCAAGAGTTCGGATCAGTCCAGTGACGAACCAACCGCTGTCTTTGTTATTCGGCTTATACGCCTATCTGGTGGCACTTTCTTGGCTCCCCGTACCAAGTTTTTCCGATTCCCCCGCCCGCATCAAGTATCGTTTTCCCCCGATAGTCCGATTGCTCACATTCTGCACCCATTGACGACCAGATTCAAAAATGTTGTTGCCAACACTCGCCACCGGCTCAGCAAAGCGAGGCGGGAAGTCCGTAAGCCCAATCAAATCATTGACCACAAGAATCTGCCCATCACATGCAGTCCCCGCGCCGATCCCGATCACAGGCACCTTGGCAATCTCCATCACCCGCCGGGTCACTTCGTCAGGCACCGCCTCGATTAACAACAAAACCGCCCCCGCATCCTGCAACGCCGACGCATCACGCACCACCTGTTCGAGTGACTCGCTCGTCCGCCCCGCAGCCATCGGGCCGCCAGTCACAGAACTTGTCTGAGGCCGACACCCAACATGGGCACACACCGGCACGCCAGCTCTCGTCAAGCGATCCACAATCCCCGCCTGCGATTCATCCGCTTCGAGCTTAACCACATCAGCCATCCCCTCGGTCATGAATCGGCCCGCGTTGCCCATCGCATCGTCCACCGATCGGTGGTAGCTCATAAAAGGCATATCCGCCATCACAAGCGTTCGAGGTGCCCCGCGTTTGACGGCCGCTGTCATCTGGATCGCAAAATCCAAAGGCATATCGATCGTCCGCTCAAATCCAAGAACGACCTGAGCAGCCGAATCCCCCGCCAGCAGCACAGGCACCCCAGCCCGCTCAAGCCAGCGTGCAGTCGTCGCGTCATAGCACGCCAAACACGCAAACGCTTCCTTTCGGTGCGTCATCGCCTTGAGTGTTTTGAGTGTAACTGGTTCGGTCACAGCGGGTTCAGCCGTATTCTTCGATGCTTTATTTGGAGAGAGACTCATAGAGGATTGTATGTCCGCCCAGATGAAGTGTGCTAAACTCTACCAAGAGGTAGATAATGACACAAGCATCCCATTTTACAACTCAGTTCCAAGCCCCTGATTTAAGCGATGATCGGATCATCAAAATCGTATCGGGGCTCCGTCCATGCCGCCATGGCGGGCTCCGTCTCGAATCCGAAACCCTCGGCACCAAGACCATAATCCACAATTATGGCCACGGAGGCAGCGGGATCACCCTCTCGCTGGGTACCGCAATCGCAGCGTCTGATCTGGTCGATAACCATACCGACTCAAAATCACCGATCGCCGTCCTCGGAGCAGGGGTCATCGGGCTGACCACAGCCCGCGAACTGGCCATGCGAGGACACCAAGTCACCATCTATGCCAAAGATTTGAGTCACGATACTGTGAGCGTCATAGCCGGAGCCCTCTGGCTTCCTGTTGGAATCGACATCGACCACCCAGAAATAGGCTCTCAAAAACTCAACAACCTCCTCAAACTCGCCCACGACGCATTATCAACCCTCGATCCGAGCCGCTATGGCATCGAACCCATCACCGTCTTTGAACCCGCCTATGCCCAGACCAACGACCACTACTTCGACAATGGAACGATTCCTGTTCCAACCCCAGTCGACCGACTCCCATTCCCAGGCCCGCCCCGCTCAGGCAGATCATTCGATTCCCTGTTCATCCACACCCCCCGCTACCTCGACGCCCTCGTCGAAGACCTAGCCGGCCTTGGTGTCCAGATCATTAACCGCGAGTTTACCGATGCCCACCAACTCGAATCCCTCCAAGAACCAATCCTGATCAACTGTCTCGCCCTCGGGTCTCTTGAGTTGTTCAACGACGAGGCCATGTACCCTGCTAGGGGAATTCTGGTCCACATGGAACCCCAAGACCTCGGATATGCGGTCCATGACGGATTCAAGTTTATCTTCCCAAGAGACACCGCCCTCATCCTCGGAGGCTGCTTCGACGAAGATGTATGGGACGAGACTCCCGACGAGAAAATCGCGGCCGAGATTATCGCTCACCATCGCCGCTTTTTTGGCCTGAGTTAGTGCGTACACTCCCCTCCCTATGCCCATCCTGAGTGCCACCAATATATCCCTTCAGTTCGGCGATGATATCATCCTCGAGAGCATCTCGCTCACCCTCGAACCGGGCGAGCGGATCGGTATCGTCGGACGCAACGGTTGCGGAAAATCCACACTCATCAAAATCCTCGCAGGCGTCCTCAAACCCACCGACGGCTCCGTCTCAGCAAACAAAGCCACCATCGGCTATCTCCACCAAAACCCAGAACTCAACCCAAACCACACCCTACGCCAATCCGTTGCCAGCGCGTTTGACCATATCAAAGAACTCGATACCAAACTTCATGACATCTTCGACGCAATGGGCGACGCCGATGCCGACCAAATCGAAAGTCTCCTCAAAGAACAAGCCCGCATCGAACACCAGATCGAAGCCAGTGGCGGGCTCGTCAATGACCATAAAGTAGACCAAATCCTCCACGGCCTCGGATTCACCGATGCTCAGTTCGCTATCAAAGTCCCTGATCTCTCAGGCGGCCAAAAAGCCCGTGTCGCCCTCGGAATACTCCTCCTCCAAGACCCCTCGGTCCTCCTCCTCGACGAACCCACCAACCACCTCGATATCCAGGGCAGAGAATGGCTCGAAGGTTTTTTACGCAACGACTTTAAAGGTGCAGTCATTCTCATCAGCCATGATCGCTACATGCTCGACAAGGTTGTCCACCGCATCATCGAAGTCGAGAACGCCCGCCTGATCGAATATCCAGGCAACTACGCTGCATTCCGCAAACAACGCATCGAACGCCGAATGGTTCAGCTCCGCGCCTACGAAAAACAAAAAGCCGGGTTCAAACGCGAAGAAGCTTTCATCGCACACTTCAAAGCCGGGCAACGCGCCAAACAAGCCAAAGGCCGCGAGTCAAGACTCAACCGCGCCAAAACCCAAACCATCGAACGACCGCTGGAACTCTCCGAACTCCGCCTCTCGCTCCCCAAAGCCAAGCGTGCAGGCGACATCGTTCTCGCCGCCCGTTCCCTTTCCAAAAAATATAAAAATGACGATGGCACAGACAAAGTCCTCTTCAAAGGCCTCGACCTCCGCGTCGAACGAGGACAACGCTGGGGAATCATCGGCCCCAACGGAGCCGGAAAAACCACACTGGTCCGCTGCATCCTCAATGAACAAGAAGTCGACCAAGGCACCATCAAACTGGGCTCAAATCTCGACATCGGACACTTCTCGCAGACCCACGACAATGTGGATATGTCCAAAACAGTCGTCCGTCATATTCAAGACACGGTTAAAAAAAATACAGATGAACGGGTCACACTCACCGAACTCGAAGCTCGCACCATCGCCGGCGCATTCCTCTTCTCAGGTGAAGACCAACAACGCGAACTCAAATCCATGTCCGGCGGCGAAAAAGCAAGAGCCGTCCTCGCAGGCCTGCTTGCAAGCGCAAAGAACCTGCTCGTCCTCGACGAACCCACCAACCACCTGGATATTTCCTCGGCAGAACGCATCGAAGCCACCTTCGCCCGCACCGTTCACGATCCCAAAACCGGTAAAACCACCAGCGGCGCCTACGAAGGCACCGCCATCTTGATCTCCCACGACCGCGCTCTCATCGATGCCGTATGCGATCATCTCATCATTCTCGACGGCCATGGCAACGCCGAAATCTTCGCGGGCACCTACACAGAATGGCGTACCCAAAAGCAAGAACGATTAGCACCCAAATCCAAGCCCGCACGAAAGCCCACACGAAAGTCCACCCCCACCCCCACAGCCACTCCAA
>JAESRA010000076.1 GCA_016764895.1 Phycisphaerales bacterium
AAGAAAAAGATCCTGCAAAAAGTGAGATCTATTTGGTTGAGGGAGAATCAGCAGGAGGCTCTGCAAAGCAAGGACGTGATGAGGGGTGGAGGGAAGGCATGCTTTGCCGAAGATGGTCATAGCATGGCACCCAGATCAAGACCCGACGCGCCGAAGATGGCGGGTCGGGGCACCCGGCACTACCAAACTCTACGATCGACGAAGCCCACGGCCGGAAGATTCACCTACTTTTAAAGTGAACTACTGAGAACACATGATTTGCCCACCAGATAAACCGCCAAACAGAACCTAAATCGAAAATTTGGGCCTCTTGGTAGAAAGTACCTGAGGAACAAAATTTAATACTACCTCGCCAACATGGTCGGGGCCGACTTGTATCTTAATAATTATCTTTACATAATCATCATCAACCGGGGCTGCTGAAATAAAATGATTTGTTTTTATAAACTTTGATCCGTAATGACCACAATCCCCGCAATTGGCACGAGACAAACTGACATCAGTGTCTGTCTCCAAAACCGGAAAATACTCGATGATGTCGATGCCATTGCCATTATTAATATACATTTCTGCTGATAATATTTTTATGTGAGAAACATCGGGTGCCAATGAATAAATCCCCATATTTATTAAAAATGGAGGTTCACCACTATATTGATACTGATTCGTTGCTGACAGTCCCATATTGATGAACACTTCGCCTATTACCCGCGATCTGTACTGTGGATGCCCTGTCTCATTGGCTCGTATTGGCATATCCTTTGTATACCGCTGCTTCACCGGATCACCCGTTCCAACAGTGCATGATGCCAAGATAAGCAACAAGAAAACAATAAACCCTGTATGAAAAATCAGTTTCGCCATCTTAAAAACCTCTTGTGTATTTCGTAAATTTCCCAAGTGACCTGCCCCCATATTCTGTACCACTCCCTATGTTAGGGCGGTGGTGTTGCGATTGTACCATCAGAGGGCTATGGAGCGGAGCAGGCTTCTGATGGGTGATTGACGATCCGGGCGATCCGGGTTTCGGGGGCTGGTGGGCGATACCCCAGCGATGAATGCGGCCGGGTACCACGGACTCGGATGGGGTGAAGGGTGAAGAGTACGAAAGTCAGAGTTGGAGGAGGGAAGAGGAGAAGTCGGGGAGCCCTCACCCCGGCCCTCTCCCATCAGACCCCCCAAATGGGAGAGGGAGAAAGAGAAGATTGAAGAGTAAGAAAGACCCCCTCCGTCAGCGAAGCGCAGACACCTCCCCCGCCCCCCAAAGTAGAAGTCCGGGGGAGGAGGAAGAGAAGACACTGCTTGCCGAAGACGGTCAAGCAGTGGCACCCGGCCGACGATCAATGTTCTTCGTACCACCAAGACCCGCAGGTGGATAAGAATCCACCAACGGGGCACCCTTGAGAGTCATCTGACACTGCTTAGGCGAGTGTGGGTGTTTGGGAGAGGTCGAGCCAGTTTGGGTGTACTTGGGGGGTGATGTTGAGGTCGGCGGTCATGGTGAGGAAGGTTTGGACGGCTTGTTTGGCGCGGTTGTCTACTTTGAAGCGGAGGAGCTGGCCGAGATATTCTTTGGCGAGGTCGGTTGGCCAGCCGGCGGGGGTGGCGCAGTTGGCGATGATCCAGTCGATGCGGGTCTGGTTTTTGAGCATGGTGCGCTCAAGGACATGGGCGGCGGCGATGATGTTGACTCTTGATTCTGGGTTGGTAATGGCGGAGTGTTTGCACATCCAGGTGGCGTAGACGAAGGGGAGGCTGGTGAGGTTGTGCCAGGCTTGGCCGAGGTCTATTTGATGCGGGTAGAGTTTTGGAGAGGGGGTGTTGGTGACGACTTTGTCGCCGATGACGAGGAGGGTTTGTGGGGGGGTCGATGGGGTTTGTGGATTTCTAAAGTCGTGGTTGATGAAGGTGGCTTTGATGGTGTGTTGTTTTTGGAGGATGAGGTCGCAAAGGGCGATGGAAGTGTGAGAATCGGTGTCGGCGTGGACTGTGGTGATTTGGTTGATGGGGACTGATGAGATGAGTTTGACGGTGAGGGTCGGGCCATCGCATCCGATCATTCCTGCGGGGATGAGGACGAGGGGGTCTTGGTGGGTTGAGGCGTGTGCGTAGTCGATGATGGAGGCGAGTCCGATGTCTGCTTGGTTGTTGAGAATCATGGTTGCGATTTGTGAGGGGACGGCTCTGAGGATGGTCGCGTCGTTCCAGGCATCGAGGCCTTGGATGAGTGGTGCGGTGTTGAGGTAGCTAACTGCGGCGATTTTCATAAAGTTATCCTGAATTGGGGAGGTCTGTGAGGGCTTGACCGGGCTTTGTCGGGGCTTTGATTAGATCATTGGGGCCGTAATTGGTTAAGTTTATAAAAAAAGCCCCTATAAACCCCCGGATTGGGTGGCGAGAATGGTCAAAATCTGTACATTTAGTTATAGATGGCATGCGAATGTCTTCAGCATTGACCGTGATTGCTGGTGACCGTACTGGTTTATTGTGCGGCGGCTTGGTTGATGGTAGTGGTCTGCTCTCTCTCTTGCAGGCCAATATATTTGGGTAGTGACTCGATCTGGCGGGAGTGAGATCAGAATTTTGGGGCTTTTAGTTGCCCTGCACGAGTCGCGAGAGCACCAGCTTTCCTACCCACCCGGCGTCGGGTTGCACTACAGCCCGGCGTCGCATTTGAGGCCGACCTTTCTTTGAAGGGTCGGTCTTTTTTTGGGCTTTTTTTTTTGGATTTTTTGTGGGTTCATTTCTTTGGCATTGGTGCGGGGTGAAATGGTCGATAGGGTGGGTATGGCTGAAGGTACTATTATTTTGGTTGGAGGTGGAGGACATGCTGCAGTGGTGTCGCAGTGTGCGCATCAGCTTGGGGTTGTGGTGATGGGATTGTATGATGATGATGCGGGTGCCAAGTTGTTGCATCGTCCGCCTCCGCCTGTGGTGCCGGAGTATTTGGGGACAGTTAGTGAGTTTATGAAATCTGAGGCGAGTGGTTGGATACTTGCGATTGGTGATCTTGGGGCGCGGGCGCGGGTACTTGATGGATATAGCGAGTCTGCGGGTGGGCCGATGATTCATCCCGATGCGATGGTGTCGCCTGATGTTGAGATTGAGGAGGGGGTGTTTGTTGGGCCTGGGGCGATTATTCATGCGGGAGCCAAGATTCGGGCGCACGCGATTATCAATACGGGGGCGATTGTGGAGCATGATTGTGTGATTGGGCGCAATGCGCATGTGGCGCCTGGGTGTGTGCTTGGGGGAGGGACGGTGGTTGGAGAGAATAGTTTGGTGGGGATTGGGTCTACTGTTTTGCCGACGATGGTGATTGGGGAGGGGGCTGTGATTGGAGCGGGAAGTGTTGTGATTCGGGGGGTCGGGGATGGGGTTGTTGTTGCTGGAAATCCGGCGAGGGTGTTGACGAAGACTTAGTCGTTTGGGTTGGCGGCGGGTTTTGGGCCTAGGTAGAGGTCGTCGAAGTAGACGGTGGCTTGGGGGTGCTCGTCATCTGCTTTGTTGTCGTAGCGGAGTTCGAAGAAGATTTTGTAGGTGGTTGAGTTTTCTGGGATGAAGCCCCAGTGGTGTTGGTAGAGTTCGTGGAGGTTGAACTCGAAGTGGATCCATTGGTTGAGGATCGGCCCGGCGGGGGGG
>JAESRA010000009.1 GCA_016764895.1 Phycisphaerales bacterium
GGTCGGCTTTGGGGGGGTCGGCTTTGGGGGGCTCGGCTTTGGGGGGCTCGGCACTTTCAATCGGGCTCTGGTAATCGGTCTGTTCTGGTTGGCTGTGGCGTTCTTGGCGATCGAATGAATCTGTGCGCCGATCTCTGATCGGCGATGATTGAATCCCCATCAACCCTTGGAGTAATGCGGCGCGATCATCAACCGGTGGGTCGAGTTGATACGAGTCCTGGGAATGAACACCGACCGGCTGGGCTACGCGGCTGCGCTGGACGACAATCTCTGGGGCTGGTTCTTCGACGAATTGATCGGTCTGCACAACAACCGGCTGGGCGGCGGGTGCCTGCTTGACGCGCCGGGATTTGCGTGGCTTGATTGGCTGAGGCGAAGAGGCGGTGATTTCGACCATTGGTTTGCCCCCGAGTCCGAGCCAAGACCCTGTGCGGAATGACCTGGTATGGAGGATCATGGCGTCGGTTCCGAGGTCTTTGCGGACTTGGGCGAGTGCTTGGGCCATGGTTGAAGCGGAGTAGGTTTTGAGTTTCATATTTTGAGCCGTCCTGGCAATAAGTGCGGGTTGAGTTGTTCAACTATAATGTACCGTCTCGACACGACTTTGGCCACTTACCGACAAGTTGTCCACATTCAATCGTGCTGGTCTTTTAGGCAACGCCGGCAGGAACCGCCGGATTGGGTGGTGATGCTGTATTTTGATGATTTGTTTGCTCTCCCATCGGCCCGATGAGTCCGACGGATTCGACATCGATGCCGCTGACGATTTCGTTGTATCCAAGTACTGCAACGCCTGGGATATGGGGTTCGAGGATCTGCCACATGGCGTTTCTGACCTGGGGTGAGGCGATCACGACGGGCAATCGGCCATGGGCGATCACGGTGTTGAGTTCGTTGCTCACTGTTGTGGCAATATCCCGGGCAACCCGCGCGGGAACATTGAGGACTGTTCCGGCTGCCCCTCTATCTATATAGGCATTGATCTGGTCTTCGAGACGGGGATCGAGGGTGACGCAAACAAGCGTGAGAACGCCTTGGTCGTTGGTATCGGCATAGAGCGAGCAGATGGTTCGGCGGAGCGCGTTGCGGGCGTACTCGACAAGCACATCGAGGTCTTTGGTCTTGGTGCCCCAGTCGGCGAGGGTTTCGAGGATTGTTTCGATGTCGCGGACGGGTACACGCTCGCGGAGCAGTGATTGCAGGACTTTTTGGAGTTCGCCGACCTTGATCACGCCGGGGACGGTTTCTTCAACAAGTTTGGCGGCCTTTTCTTTGAGGGCTTCGAGTAGGTTGTTGACTTCCTCGCGGGTGAGGAGTTCGTCGGCGTAGGTCTTGACGATTTCGGTGATGTGTGTGGCAAGCACGCTGGTCGGGTCGACTACGGTGTAGTTCATGCTTTCGGCGCGGGCGCGGATGCTGGCATCGATCCACCAGGCGTCGAGCCCGAAGGCGGGTTCGACGGTGTGGACGCCTTCGACTTTGCCGGTGACGAATCCTGAGTCCATAGCGAGGAGTTTGCCCGGATCGGCTTGGCCTGAGGCGACGGTGTTGCCCCGGATTTTTACGCGGTACTCGTTGGGGGGGAGTTGCATGTTGTCACGGATGCGGACTGGGGGCATGACGAGGCCGAGTTCTACAGCGAGTTGACGGCGGACTGCGCTGACGCGATCGAGGAGGTCACCGCCTTGGTGTGTGTCGATGAGTGGGACGAGGCCGTAGCCGACTTCGAGTTCCAGGACATCGATTTTGAGGAGGTCTTCGACTTGTGGTGGCTCTGGGGCGACTTGTGCGGCTTCGGCTTGGGCCTGCTCGTGTTCTTGGATTACTTGATCTTTGGACACGCGGATCAGGATCCATGAAAGCACACCGATCCCGATGGCGATGGTGAGCAGCGGGACTGTTGGCAGCGGGGAGAATGCGAGGGCCGCGAGGAATATGGCGGTGATGATGAGGCCTTTGGGCTGGGAAACGAGTTGGCCTGTGATTTCGGTACCAAGGTTTCCTTTGTCTCCTGAGCGTGTCACGATGAGTGCGGCGGCCATGGAGATGATGAAACTGGGGATTTGGCTGGTGAGCCCGTCACCGATGGTCAGTTTGGTGAAGATTGATGCGGACTGACCGGCGGGCCAGCCTTTGTCGATGGTGCCGACGGCGAAGCCGCCTGCGATGTTGATGAGGGTGATGATGATGCCTGCGATGGCGTCGCCTTTGACGAATTTGGAGGCACCGTCCATGGCACCGTAGAAGTCTGCTTCGCGTCCGATTTCATCTCTGCGGGTGCGTGCTTCGTTTTCGTTGATCATGCCGTTGGAGAGTTCGGCGTCGATGGCCATTTGTTTTCCGGGCATGGCGTCGAGTGTGAAGCGTGCGGCGACCTCTGCGATGCGGCCGGCACCCTTGGTGATGACCATGAATTGGACGATCATGAGGATCGAGAAGATGATGATGCCGACGAAGAGGGAGTCTCCTGCGACAAATACGCCGAAGGCGGAGATGACTTCGCCCGCGACACCGATGGCTTCTTCGGGTGTCGATGCGTCGGCGGTCAGGATGAGGCGTGTTGAAGCGATGTTGAGGACAAGACGGAGGAGGGTGGTCGCCAGCAGTAAGGAGGGGAATACTGAGAACTCGAGTGCTTTTTGCATGTAGAGCGTCGTCAGCAGGATGATGACCGCCAGCGAGATGTTGAAGGAGATCAGGATATCAAGAGCCATAGGCGGAATAGGGAGCAGAATCACCGACAACATCAGCACAAAGCCGACGGGCACGATCAGCCCGCGGTACTTGCTGAACTGCTCGACCCATGCGGGGAGGACTGCGTTTGATGATTCACTGGCCATAACTGCTGTTGATGTTCCTTATTTAAACTTTTGCGGATTCCATTTTTTCCATACGACTCTGTGCTTTGCCATCCATGCGGTAGACATAGGCGAGGAGTTCGGCGACGGCCTCGTAGTGCTCGGCCGAGATTTCCTGACCGACCTTGACACCCCAGTAGAGTGCCCGGGCCAGAGGTGGCCGCTCGACGATGGGGATTTTGTTTGTTTGTGCGATCTGCCGGATGCGAAAGGCCATGAGGTCGGCACCCTTGACGGTGACTTTGGGCGCCCCCGTACCAGAAGAGTCGTACTTGATTGCGACCGAAAAGTGGGTCGGGTTGGTGACGATGACATCGGCTTGGGGAACTTGGTGGGCCATTTGTTGCATGACGATTTCGCGGGCCATCTGCATTCGTTTGCCTTTGAGCAGCGGATCACCCTCCATATTTCTTCGTTCTTCTTTGACCTGCTGCTTGGTCATTTTGTTTTCTTGCATGAACTGCCAGCGTTGGAAGATGTAGTCGATCACCGCGAGCATGAGCAGCAATACGATCAGGATAAAGGCGATGACGATGACCATTTGGAGAATGGCGGTGGTCGCCATCACCGCAGTAAGCATGGGGAGTGTTGAGATCGTATCAATTTGCGAGCGGATGACGAGGATCGATACCGCGATCAAGAGTACGAGTTTGAGTGTATTGATGACTGCTTTGGCGATGCCCTTGCGGCCATAGATTTTTTTAATGCCGCCGATCGGCGAGAGCTTGCTGAACTTTGGCAAGATGGGATCAGAACTGATGAGAAACCCGACCTGCATAAACTGGGCGGCGTAGGCGACGGCCATCACAATCAACAACACCGGGAGCATGACCCGCATGACCTCATAAACTGCGAGCATCGAGGTCGCTTGGATCGAGGCGGTGGAGAGTTGATCGACGCTGATGTTGCCGCCGAGCATTGTGCGGAGCATGCGCTCAAACATTGATCCGATCATCGGGGCCAGCACGATCAATGCGACGACGCCGCCGAGCATGAGGACGGCGCCTGAGAGGTCTTGGCTCTTGGGGACCTGACCTTTGTTGCGGGCGTCGGTCAGTTTTTTTGGTGTTGGTGCTTCGGTGCGTTCTCCGAGGTCGTCCATTAGTGGGCTCCCTCGGATGCTTGGAGTGCCCGCGCGTGGGCGGAGTTTGTCGCCAGGTCCTGAATCCAGAGTGCTAGGCCGTCCATGACCCGGTCGATCTCTTGTCCTGCGACGACACCCATGACATTGATCATCAGCATGAGCAGGATCAGCCCGGTCAGGATTTGGATCGCAAATCCGATGCTCATAATATTAACCTGCGGCATTGTTTTCATGACCAGGCCCATCGCTACCTGTGACATTGCGACGGCCGCGATGACGGGCGAGGCGACACGGATCGCCAGTTCGAATCCAGAAGTAACGACTTCAATGAACATGTCCAGAGGCACATCGCCGGCGGTGAACATCCCGATCGGTGCGGTGTGGAATGATTCGGCCAGCGCGAGGAACAAGAGTTCAAAC
>JAESRA010000077.1 GCA_016764895.1 Phycisphaerales bacterium
AGCCCAGAAAAACAACCCGCCACGATCAATGATGTACTTGGCAGTCGTCTGGTTCGACCCGCTGGTCCCCCCAGAGAACGAAGCATTGATCGCCTTAGCTCCATTATCCACCGCCCAGCGAGCACCTTCAAGAATATCAAACCCGCTGGCGGTACCAGACGAGTTATTACTCACCCGGATCGGCATGACCCGGAAATCCCAGCCCACACCAACAACGCCCGTCCCGTTGTTGCCCTGAGCGGCCGCGCAACCAGATACAAATGTGCCATGACCGTTCACATCTTCGACCAACCCACCATCATCCTGTGCCAGATTATTCACCGCGTTGTATCCAGGCACCAATGCCGCCTGCAGATCCGGATGATTCGTATCCACACCAGAATCACACACCGCAACAATCACATCGCTGTCCCCGGTATGAAGATCCCACGCCAATGTTGATTGGATCCTGGTGTGCTGCCAGCTTGAGTTAAACTGAGAATCGTTCGGCGTCAGCAACGGGAACAGCCTGTAGTTGGGCTCAACAAACAGGTAATCACCCGTCGACATCAGCATCGCCGCAAACTCACCCTCCGAGAGCCCCTCAGGCACCGAGATCACATACTCCTCGACCATTGTACTCTTCTTTACCAGCGACGGCGACACACGCGATAAAGCCGTAGCCCCACGCCCGGTATTGGCATGAACAATCAACTCCCTCGTAAACTCGCGATCATGAGCGATCTCAACAAAGACCATCGGCGACTCAGCCGCAGCCTGCATCATGAGCTCATCACCGGGTAGCAAGTTCAACGCCGATCGTGCTTTACTCATCATGACAGCCAACGAACTCGCCGGCTGGCCATGTACTGAAACACCCTTCTCCGGTGCGGCGATCGCAAAGCTCGCGGGCAAGCCGCACATCATTATCAACGAACATGCAAGAGCCATTGAACCAAGTTTCGGGGGGGTAGTCATATCTTCTATTCTCCTTGATCGGTACCGTAGAAACAAAGATACAAAGCCGATCGGGTAGGTCGTTATCGTTCATTACCCGCCAAGCATACATACCGGCCAGGTGTCTATCTGTCTTTCCCTATGGGCAGCCCACGCTGAACTCCGTCAGGAACGCCGAAATATCAAAGAAATCCCATTCGCCATCGCCGTTGTAATCCCCACCAGGCTCAAGCCCGCCAAACGCGCTCAAGAACGCCGAAATATCAAAGAAGTCATGCGAACCATCGCCATTGATATCCCCTTCAACGGCCCCACTGCCAAAAGCAGCAAGGAACGCCGATATATCAAAGAAATCCAATGTCCCATCCCCAGTAAAGTCCGCAACACACACTCCCCCAGGCTCATGCCGAAGAACCAGCACCCCCATCGCCGGAATATCAAGCACAACAGACTGTCCATGAGGCCCATTGGCAATCACCTCAGCCACAAAAGTTCCCGATGTCCCAACACCCGATCCGTTATAAATCGAATCCTGTGTATTGAGTTCCACACCCCAAGTCCCGTCACGCGGAATCCCGATGCGATAACCCAGATGATCGTTATTCGAGAAGTTGGCAACAACCACAAAGCTGTCCCCGCCATTTTCCCAGCGTTCCATCGCCAAGACATCCGAAGCGTTGTTGGTGTGATACACCCAAGTATTCTGATTCGCTTTCAACGCAGGCTCAGACCTGCGAAGCGCGATGACATCACGATACATATCAAAAACGCCCCCATAGCTCGCCTTGTGCGACCAGTCGATTCTACTTTCTTCCCACCCATCATTTTCAAGCCATTCAGTGCCTTGCAAAATCCCCGGAATCCCCTTGCTCAGTAGTGTCAGCGTATTGGCCAGCGTGGTCCGCCCTCGTGCATAAATATCGTCATTGGGAAACGAAGGATCAATCGCCCGCACCGCACGGTCATGCCCATTAAGCGGCCAAGCATCATCATGCAACTCAAAATAGTTAAAGACCTGCGTACCAGAAATACTCCCCGTCCCATCAAGCGCAGCCGCGATCCCCGCAATATTCGGGTTCCCAGAAGAAGCACCAAACACCGCCTCACGCATCGAATTCTTAAAAGTATTGTGATACTGAGAATCAAACTCGATCCCCGTCTGAACCCAAATACTATCAATATAAATCTCAGCGATTGCCTGAGCATCAGAATACCGGCGATCAATAAGCCGGTTCATCTCACGCACAAGATTCTGCCCAGAGTTCCACTGCGAAGTCCACCCCGAATCAGTCATCGCCATCACCGCATCTTGCCGGTACCCGTCCATCCGAAACTCACCCATGACATGATGCACCGAGTCCATGTAATAATCAAAAACACCTTGCTTATCAAAATCCGCCTGCGCCCCCCAAGGCGTATCCTGAGCAACATTGTCAAAGTAAAGCTGCGTCCCGTCATAGTTCCATAAAAAATTATCACTCGGCGAAAGATGATTCCAAACAACATCAAGAATCACCGCAATACCCGCCCCATGAAGCTGATCAATCATATATTTAAGATCATCAGGCGTACCCAAAGCATCCTCCCAAGCAAACACAGAAATCGGGTTGTACCCTCCAGAAAGACTCCCAGGAAACTCATTGATCGGATTCAACATCACCACATTGATCCCAAGTTCAGCAAGATGGGCAACCCGATCACCCACATCCCGATACCCACTGGGATTCCCCGTAGGCCCAACAGGATCATTCCGACCCGCAAAACTCCCAACATGAAGCTGATACACAACCCATTCATCAAGCGGAGCCGCAACAAAATCATCATTCTGCCACTGATACCCAAAGGGATCCGAAATCAACGCATTGAAGTTGTCCCCAGGCACAAGCGCAGAAGCATGCGGATCAGTATTCCAATACACATTGTTAAAGAAGAACTTGTACATATCCCCCACACTCGCCCCCGCAACAAAACCAATAAAATCTTCCCCAACCTTGCTCAACGCATCCCCCACAGCCCAACCATTAAACTCACCACGAACCTGCACACTTGTCCGCGTCGGTGACCACACACGAAAAACAGTCCCCCCAGCAACCGGCGTAGCACCCAAACGCGCATGCTCAAGCGTATTAAAGTTGACCATAAAGCGATCGCCGGGAAGCGTTTCGCTTGGACCATTGGAACCAACAAAATCAGTATCGCTCCCATCAGTAGCCTCAAAAACATATTCAACAGTCGTCCCCGCCGTACTCGGCAAACTCGCAGACCAAATATCCTTAGGCCCCATCACCCCCGCATGACTCGCCTCAACCCATCCAATAAACACACCATCCACCCAGTACCCAACACGCCCAGCCGTCAAGTCCCCAACCTTAGCAAGCAACTGCACCTCAAAAGATTCCCCATTCATAGGAACCAAAGGCCGAAGGTCCTGCTCAACCACATGACTCAACAAATCCCACTCAACAGTATTATCCTGCCCAAGCGTGTCCATCGTGCCAACCGTCAGCAAGCCCAAAGCCACACCATTCGTCCATCTCAACAAGCTCATAGTCAATCCTCTCAACCATACAAATGGTCCACATGATCCGTAAAACGCCAAATCTAGCACAACCCAAGACACAATGCAAGCATAAAGAACCCCGACACTCGATCGGGGTTCATATTTCTATCTAATTCACATTCCCGGACTCTTATTCAGGGTCGCCGCCGGACATGTCATAAACCCAGCCCTCAATAGCACGGTCCAAATCCTGAATATCGCCTTCACTAAAGAACAACCCAATCTCCTTGGCCGCCGCCTCAGGAGAATCCGACCCATGAATCAGGTTGAACGAGTTGGAAACACCAAAATCACCACGAATAGTCCCCGCATCCGCCTTAGAACCAAAAGTCGCCCCCATCATCGAGCGAGCAATCGCAATCGCCCCAACCCCACGAATCGCCAGCACACACACAGGCGACGATGTCATAAAACCAACAAGACCATCATAAAAAGGCTTGCCCTTGTGATCAGCATAATGCGTCCCAGCAAGCTCCGACGAAATCGTCATCATCTTCATCCCAACAACAGCCAACCCCTTCTCTTCAAAACGAGTAATAATCTTGCCCATAAGCCCGCGTTGAACAGCGTCTGGCTTGAGAATAATAAGTGTGGTTTCCATCTGAAATACTCCGGTTTTGGTGGTGATTATTCGTTTGCCGTACCCCTCACTTTGGAGAGACGGCGCGGTCAGAATGATAGCCCCGTCCACCGCCAATCAATCACCCACAACACCCCATCAGGCACCATTTTACCAACTCCATGACTATGCTCTCAGTCCCACATTTACACCAAAATCCACTCAGGAGCACCACATGACCATCGACCACGGAATCAAAACCATCGGAATCATCGGCTCAGGACAAATGGGAGGCGGCATCGCCCAAATAGGGGCCGTCCACGGCTTCAAAACCATCATCTACGACCTCTCAGACAACGCCCTCACCAAATGCAAAACACTCCACGAAAAACTACTCGCTAGAGCCGTCCAAAAAGAACGAATGACCCAAAACGAAGCCGCCGCAGCCCTAGCAAACATCACCTACGCCTCAAACATCGAAGCACTCGACCCCTCAGACATCGTCATCGAAGCCGTCGTCGAAAACGCCGACATCAAAAAACAAATCTTCGCAGACCTCGCCACAAGATTCACAGGCAACCAAATCCTCGCCACCAACACCTCCTCAATCTCCATCACCGACATCGCCACCTCCGTAGGCGACGCCGCAGACAGATTCATCGGCATGCACTTCTTCAACCCAGTACCAGTCATGAAACTCGTCGAAGTCATCAATGGCCTAGCAACAAGCCAAGAAACCACCGACCGAGTCCTCGCCCTCTCAACAGCCATGGGCAAAGTCGCCGTCCCCGCAAACGACCGTGCCGGCTTCGTCTCCAACCGAATCCTCATGCCCATGATCAACGAAGCCTTCTACGCATGGATGGAAGGCGTCGCAGAACCAGAACACATCGACCAAATCATGACCCTCGGCATGGCACACCCCATGGGCCCCCTCCGCCTAGCAGACTTCATCGGCCTCGACACCTGCCAGCACATCATGGAAGTCATGGCCGAAGGTTTGAACAACCCACGCTACCTCGCCTGCCCCCTCCTCAAACAACTCGTCACCGCAGGCCGACTCGGAAACAAAACCGGCCAAGGCGTCTTCGACTACCCCCAAAAATAGACCGCGGGTGCCCCGACTCGCATTCTTATGCGCAGTCGGGTCTTAAGCCGGGCGCCCTGCTTACACCCGATGTCTTCATCGGGTTTAAGCAGGTCAT
>JAESRA010000078.1 GCA_016764895.1 Phycisphaerales bacterium
CATATTTTTTCCGAGCTTGACGAAGATGGCGGCGTCGCTCGGCTCGAAAATATCGTGTGTGGATTTGGTGAAGAGTTCTATCCAGCGGTCGAAGTGTGCTTTGGTGAAGCCTCCGAAGCGGTGGGCTTCTATGGGGCGTCCGGAGTAGGTGCCTGCGCGCATGGTGGCGGAGGACCAGAAGCGGGTCATTTTTTCGTAGTGGGCATCCCAGTCGGAGACTCGATCTGCAAAGATTGGGCCTAGGAGTTCGTCTTGTTGGGTGCGGGAGTAGAAGAGTTCGACCATTTCGCGGATTTTTTCGACGGAGATGGTGTGGCCTTGAGGTTGGGCTGAGTTTTCGGGGGAGAGGTCGAGTTCGATTGGATGGTTGTCCATTGGAGGTTCTCTTTCTGAGTCCTCTTGGCCGGGGGATTGGGAGAATTGGCCATTGAATGAAACGGGTGTAAAAAACGGTGCGAGAGGGATTCGAACCCACGGACCCCTTTCAGGGTCACTCGATTTCAAGTCGAGCGCCTTCAACCGCTCAGCCATCGCACCAGCGATCTGGACCGAGTTGATCCAGGAGCGTCGTGAACAATAGCGATCTGAGCAGGGTTTGCCTGCGAAAGGGTGCCAGATTTTGCACATTTCCATGCAATAGCTGTCTGGCAGGGTCATAGTGATTCTGGGAATTGAGTTTGGTGGTTATGGGATGATCAGGCTCGCCGAGGGCGGATGCCGATCATGGCCAATGCTGGGAGCAGGAGTGTTGCTGGGGCGGGGACAACGGTGCCTGCGCTGATATTGTCGAGGGCGAGGGCGTTGCGTGCGTTGGGGTTTCGGGAGTCTCGGATTTGTTCACTGGCGTAGCTTCCGATGAGGATTTGGTCGAAGCCGCCTCCGGTGAAACCGACATATTCACCTGATTGGGCGTTGATATTGAATTCGTTAATCAGGGTGCCGTTATTGTAGAGTTGGGCCCAGAGGTAGACGGTGTCGATGGCGGAGGGTGACCATCCTGATGAGATTTGCATGTCGATGTCGTTGAAGTTGTCGCCGTTGACGAGGGTGATGTTGATGAGTTCGAGTGCTCCTGTGCCTGCGTAGAACATTTCTGAGCCGTCGAGTCCTGGTGGGTTCCAACTGAAGTAGTCTCTGTCTGCGCTGATTTGGAGGCCGTCTTCTTGGTAGTTGAGGAGTGATTGGAAGTTGTTGAGATTGTTGAAGTCTGCGTAGTTGGTGAGGCCTCCGATCATGGAGGTGTTGCTTGTGTAGGTTGAGATGGAGGCGAGTGCGCTTCCGGCAGTTGCGGCGAGAGCGAGCATTCCGATAGAGTATTTGTTGAGCATTTTTTTAACTTCCCTTTGAGTTTTTTGCTGAGTTTTTTGCATAGAACACGCCCCGGACTTTCCGGGTGTGTGCTTGAGAATAAAGAGACAGGGAAAACGGTGTATTGGCCAGTATTTTTGTAATTTAGAAGGGCATATTTTTCAATTATGGACAAGAGTTTGGTGGTTTGAAGTTTGGATGCAATAACACACTTGCAGGTATGGAAAAGATTTGCGGGTTGAACACGGGGGGAGGAGTTGGGTACTTTTGGTGTGAGTCTCCATTTTCTTGGCACTGTGGGGGAGTTTGAGGTAGATTTCCATTGTTCTACGAACTCGACTCTCAAGGGGAGGTATTGGATATGCAAATACGAGCACTCAGCGTTCTGTTGGTTATGGGGTCTGTTTCTGGGGCTGCAATTGCAGGCCCGGATTGGATTGAGGATGGCGATGCGGGGAGCACGCTGATCGGGGCACAAGATGCGACTTCGGTTGGTCCGCTTCAAACAGTTGCTGGCACGCTCGGGGGTGAGGACCGCGAGGATGTCTACAAGTTGGTTATTTTGGATGGCGACAATGTGGGTGGGTCTGTTATGTTTGGACTTAGCATGAGCACGACGGGGCTCTTTAATCCTTCGCTCTGGCTCTTTGACAGCGCGGGGTTTGGGGTGCTTGGGAATGATGATGATCCGATTCTTGGTGGTCCAGATTCACGATTGACTACGCCTTCGACTGATGGGGTGACGCTGCTTCTGCCTCCGGGGATTTACTTCCTTGCGATTACCGAGAGTGGTAATGTTCCGCTGAGTTTCCGAGAAGGAATCGGGCTTGGCAATGGGTTCTATGAGGAGATATTCTCGTTTGCCAGCAGCACTGAGGTGTCTGGTCCTGACGGTGCTGGTGCTGATAATCCGCTGGCTGCATGGTCTGGTGGACAAGGTTCTTCGGGTGGGTATGGTATCGAGATCACACCAACGCCTGGGAGTGTTGGTTTGTTTGCGATTGCTGGTGTTGGGCTTACTCGCCGGCGTCGTTGAGACGGCTGGGACGGCTGAGACGGCTGAGAGAGATTGGTGCAATAATTTAGCCTGAGTCGGCGGCCGATGTTTCATCGGCTGCTTTTGCATTGATGATTTCCATGACTCTGGTCGCGGATTGAATGAATCTTTGGTCGCCAATGAGTTTGCGGATGCGGACTGCTTCGTTGGCGTGGATGATTGCGTTTGGGTAGTTTTGGCTATGGAAGTAGGCTTCTGCGAGTGTTTGCTGGGTTTGTGCTACTGATGCGGTGTTGTTTCCGAGGAGTTCTTGCTTGAGTTGGAGTGATTCGTTGAGGGCTTCGATTGCTTGGTTGTATTCATTCAGACGGATGAGGGTGCTTCCTAGGCTGTGGAGTGTTCTGGCTTCCCAAACGGGCCTGGGTGTGTCTTTGGGGAGGGCTCTGAGGATGGTGAGCAGTTCTCGGAAAATTGGTTCTGCGAGTTGGTGTTGGTTTTGCCTTGTGTAGTAGGAGGCGATCGAGTTGTTTGATTGGGCGACTTCAAGACTGTCGGGGCCGAACATGGTCATCCGAATATTTTTTGCTCGTTGATAGAGGGGGAGTACTGCATCGAGATTTTTGAGTTTGAGATTGGTGGATCCGAGGTGGTCGAGTGTGGTTGCAAGATCAGCGGCGTTTGGGTCGTTGAGATCAAAGAGCGACTCTCTCATTTCACGGGCTCGCTGGTAGTACACCTGGGCTTGGGGTAGATCATTGAGAAAGAACATGGCGCGGGCGACATCGTGGAGGGCGGCTGCGATCAGCGAGTGGGGGGCTTGGTATGTTCGCTCCCTGATGGAGAGGACTTTGACGAATGATGAGAGGGCTTCTTTGTTGTGTTCGTAGCCTAGGAAGGCTTCGCCGAGATCGGTGTAAAAGACGGCTAGGCGGTCTGGGTCGCCTGAGAGCATGGATTCGCCGTTTTCTGAGTACATGTCTAGCATGCGTTTTGCCAGTGAAGCGCCATCGGTTGCGCGTCCGTTTTGGACTCCCATTTCGTTGAGTGTCAGGAGGATGTTGTCGAGCATCATTCGGCTTGTTTCCATCCGCTGGTTCCGGAGAGAGGCCGCGTATCCGATTCCGACGGAGAACACGATAAGAATGCACGCTGCGGTGACTGTGAGCCCGGTGTTGCGGCGGACGAATTTTGAGGTTTTGTAGATTGTGCTTGGGGCTCTTGCGGAGATTGGTTGGTTTCGGAGGAATCTGCGGATGTCGGCGGAGAGATCGGCGACGCTCTGGTAGCGGCGGTCTTTTTCTTTGACCAGTGCTTTGCCGACGATGATGTCGATGTCGCCTTTGAATGTGTGGTCTATTTTACTGAGTTTTGTGGGTTTTGTGTCTTGGATGATTCGGACGGCTTCGTGGATGGCTTTGTCTTGGAGGTTGTAGGGGATTTCTCCGGTGAGGATTTCGAAGAGGACGACGCCCAGTGCGTAGACATCTGATCGGGTATCGAGGTTGAGTGTGTCGCCGATGGCTTGTTCTGGGCTCATGTAGTAGAGGGTGCCGATGAGTTGGCCGGCGTTGGTTTGCATGGTTGCGTTTGAGGAGTTGGCATCGGTTGCTCTGGCGACGCCGAAATCCAGGACTTTGGGTTCGCCATTTTTTCCAACGAGGACATTGGCGGGTTTGAGGTCTCGGTGGATGATTCCTTTGGCGTGGGCGTGCTGGATGGCATCGCAGAGTTTGGCGAAGAGTTCGAGGCGGTCGCGGGTGTTTAGATTTTGGTCTTTGACATACTCGCCGAGTTCTTGGCCATCGACATATTCCATGGCGAAGTAGGGCGATCCGGATTCTGAATCGATGCCGGCTTCGTGTATTTTGGCGATGTTTGGGTGGTCTAGGCGGCCAAGGATTTCGGCTTCGAGATCGAAGCGGCGGATGGATTTTGATGAAAGGACGCCTGGGCGGATGAGTTTGAGAGCGACTTGGCGTTGGGGCTTGTTTTGGGTTGCTCTGTAGACGGCGCCCATGCCTCCGACGCCGAGGATTTTGTCGATGGTGTATTTGCCGACTACTGTGCCGCTGGGGAGGGTGGGGATTTCGTGCTCTAGTTCGACATAGTCAGGGATGGTGACATCGTCGCAGGACGAGTGCATGGATGAGTCGGCCATGGTGGCCATGGTTTGGGGCGGGGTTTTTTTGCGCGGAGCCTTATCGCGTGGATCAGTATCGCGTTGATCCTTAGATTTTGGCTTGGGGTCATCCATATGGGCAGTATATACGCTTGGGGATCAGGTTCGGAATGTTTTTAACGGCATATATCGAACGAGAATGTCAGATACTTGATCAAACGAATCCGACCGAGGCAATGGTGGTGTCGTCGCGAAGATGGTCGGACTGGGCGAACTTTAGGACGCCTGCGAGTAAGCGGGCGACATCTTCTTGGTGTGTGGCGCATGTTCTGAGCAATGCGCCCGCTCGCGGGAGCCCGTATTGGTCGTCGGAGTTTGGTGGGGTTTGTTCGACGATGCCGTCGGAGAAGAGCACCATTCGTTGTCCTTGATTGAGTCTGAAGGATTCAGAGGTGAATTGGATATCGGGGTCGATCCCGATGACGACGCTTCCTGAGAATTTTGGGCGGATGGCGTCGGCGTCGCCTTGGGTCACCATCCAGTGTCCGTGCCCGGCATCGATAAACTCGACCTGGGTGCCGTTGTCATTGGCGTCTGGTTTGAGTATTCCGATCCACATGGTGACGAATTGCCCGGTGGACCGTTCGGCGATGTGTTTGTTGAGTTTGGTCATGACGACGCCGAGATCGGAGGTTTGCTCGAACATTGCGTGGATGTAGCTTTGGGTGGTGGCCATCATGATGGCGGCGCCGGCGCCTTTTCCTGAGACATCTCCGAGGAAGGCGCAGACTCGGCCGTCGGGGAGTTCGATGACTCCGAAGAGGTCGCCGGCGACGAGGCGTCCGGGGCGCATCAGCATGGAATAGGAGACCCCGGCGACGACGCCGTTTTCTGGGGGGAGCAGTAGTTTTTGTGCGTCGGCGGCTGCGTCGAGGTCGTATTGCATTGCGTGCTGTTGGATTTCGAGTTCTTTGCTTCGGAGATTGGAGGCGGTGAGTCCGAGCAGGCGGCCTACGGCGCGTCCGAAGGCGGATGCGTCGTGCTTGACGGCGTTCTCTGAGCCTCGGGCGTCGAGATAGAGGTAGCCGATGGGGGCGTTTTCGATCATTACGGGGATGCACAGCGCGGAATGGATGTCGAGTTCTGCGATGCTTTGGCCGAAGCCGGTTTGTGATCCTTTTCCTGCGAGGCGGACGACATCACCTTTGGATGCGGATTCGATCAGGGACTGGCTGAAGTTGACTGAAGCGACATCGTCGAGCGGGTTTTTGGATTCGAAGGCGACGGCTTGGAACTGGCCTGGGGTTTGGCAGGGTGTGATGAATACGGCTCTTGAGAATCCGGTGGATTCGATCATGGCGTGGAGCGCGATTTTTGCGGCTTCGTTGAGGCTTTGAGAGCTGTGGATTTTGTCGGCGCATTGGAGGAGTACCGCGAGGCGGTGGCTTGCGAGGTTTGCGAGTGGTTCTGCCGAAACGCGTTCTACTAGTTTTGTGCTTTGGCTGGTGTCGTTGAGTGTGTTGATTGGGGGGGAATCGGCTGAGATGGTGCTGGGGTCTTTGGTGCTGACGCGGAAGACCCAGGAGCCGAGTCTGAGGACATCGCCGTGGTTGATTGGGGTGGGGTGTTGGGGGGGGAGTGGTGATCCGTTGAGTTTTGTGCCGTTTCGGGAGTCGAGGTCTGTGGCGTTCCACTGGCCTTTGGTGTGTGAGATTTTGAGATGTTTTCGGGAGAGGGAGGCGTCTGGGTCATCGAGTGGGATATCGCAGGTGGAGCTTCTGCCGAGGGTTTTGACATCGGAGGTGGTCAGTTCGATGGGGTCGATTGTGGTGGGCCCTTTGGCGAGCAGGAGTTTTAGGGTTTCTGCTGTGGTGGTGGGTTGGTTCACGATATTCCTTTGTCTGTAGGATTGATGTGAATGGGAGTTGGTGTGAATGGAAGTTTGGTGTAGGTTTTGAGTCAATGGGCCTGGAGGGACTTGAACCCTCATGGGTTTTACCCCGGCGGATTTTAAGTCCGCTGCGTCTGCCGATTCCGCCACAGGCCCTTGTGGTCGTGCTGATGAAGCGGTCTATTCTATCGGATGTGGATGGTTGATAGCCAGACTTTATGGTTTGGTTGTGAACTATTCTTGGCAAGAATTCGTAGTTTGATTGAAAGTGTCGGTGGTCAGTGCTGGTTTGCGTTGGCTATGCTCTTCTTTACCGCCTGAGAATACATTTGAACCCTGCAAGACGAGGACGAACGACTATGAACCGTGATCCCCAGTCAGAAGCAATCGCTGCATCGAATCATTGGCAGCATGTGAGTTTGGACTTTGAGAAGCCGAATCAGCGGATCGACGAGATTTTTGCTGCGGATGTTTTTGGTATGCGGAAGATGAAAGAATGTCTCCCGGAGAGCGTTTTTAAGTCTGTAGAGCAGGTTCTTCAGGGTGGCGCCAAGCTGACATTGTCCGATGCGGATGTTATTGCCGGTGCTATGAAGGATTGGGCCATTGAGCGGGGGGCGACGCACTTCACGCACTGGTTTCAGCCGATGACCGGGCTCACCGCTGAGAAGCATGACAGCCTGACGGCGCCCGATGGCAAAGGAGGAGTGATGTACCGGCTCAGCGGGAACTCGCTGGTCCAAGGCGAGCCCGATGCGTCGAGCTTCCCGTCTGGGGGACTCCGGGCAACTTTTGAAGCCCGCGGATATACCGCGTGGGATGTCACTTCGCCTGCGTTTATCATGCGAGGCTCCAACTACGCGACCCTCAGCATCCCGACGGCGTTCGTTTCGTGGAATGGCGAGGCACTCGATAAGAAGACGCCTTTGCTGCGGTCAATTGATGCGATCAACACGCAGGCGATGCGGATTTTGAAGCTCTTTGGGACCGATAAGGGTGTGAGTTCGGTTGGTTCTACTTTGGGTGCCGAGCAAGAGTATTTTTTGGTTGATCGGAATTTGTATCATGCTCGTCCGGATTTGGTGAGTTGTGATCGTACTCTTTTTGGGTCGATGCCTCCGAAGCATCAGCAGCTTGATGACCATTATTTCGGCACGATTCCGAGCCGAGTGCTTTCGTTTATGGCTGAGGTTGAGCGAGAACTGGCTCGGCTTGGGATCCCGGTGCAGACCCGTCATAACGAGGTTGCGCCTGGGCAGTACGAAATCGCTCCGCTCTTTGAGACGACCAATATCGCGTGCGATCATCAGGCGTTGCTGATGCAGACACTCAAGAGTGTTGCGGGGCGATTCGGGTTTGTGGCGATTTTGCATGAGAAGCCGTTTGCGGGGGTCAATGGCTCTGGTAAGCATAATAACTGGTCGCTTTCGACCAATACTGGGGTGAATCTGCTTGATCCTCAGGATGAAACGCACAACAACTTGCAGTTTATGACTTATCTTTGCGGGGTGATCCGTGCGGTGCATTTGCATGCGGATTTGCTTCGGGCTGCGATATCGAGCGCGTCGAACGATCATCGGTTGGGTGCTAATGAGGCTCCGCCTGCGATTATTTCGATCTTTCTTGGGGACATGCTGACGGATTTGATTGATCAGATTGAGGAGGGGGCGACGAGTCGGACGCTTAAGGGTGGGAATTTGGATCTTGGTTCTCGAACGCTTCCGGCGTTGAAGCGGGATTCTGGTGATCGGAACCGTACTTCGCCGTTTGCATTTACGGGGAATCGTTTTGAGTTTCGGGCGGTGGGTTCGACGGCTTCTGTTGCTTGGCCGAACACGGTGATTAATTCGATTGTTGCTGAGAGTTTGGATTTCCTTGCTACGGAAATAGAGGGTTCTGTTCCTGAAGGGGCTACGAAAGAGCAGGTCGAAGAGGTTATTCGGAAGGTGTTGAAGAGGGTGATTCAGGATCATCGAGCGATTGTTTTTAATGGTGACAATTACACGCAGGAGTGGCAAGAGGAGGCGGCGGCTCGTGGGTTGTCTAATTTGCGAACGACTCCTGATGCGATTCCGGCTCTTATGAATCCTAAAGTCGGTGCGATGTTTGAGAAGTACGGTGTTTTGACGAAGCCTGAACTTGAGAGCCGGATCGAGATTTTTGCTGAAAAATATGTGACCCAGATCGGGATCGAAACTCGGCAGATGATTTCTATTGCCCGGACCATGCTTTTACCGGCGTCAGTTGAGCACCAGCATAATTTGGCTCTTGCTGTGAACTCGACGGTGGAGGCCGGGGTTGATGCATCTGGTTTGAAAGTTTCGCTCGATGAGATTGCGGATCTTGTGCGTATTCTTGGGCTCAAGATTACTGATTTGGATGACCACTTTAGATTTGCATTGCTTGAGCCGCACGATGCGTGTGTGTATATTCGGGATCATGTGTTGGGGTCGATGGAGGATCTTCGGTTGGCTGCGGACAATCTTGAGGCGGTTGTTGCCCATGATTTGTGGCCTTTGCCTGGGTATAGCCAGTTATTGAATATTCGTTAGAGATATAATGTGTGTTTTGCCGGGTTTTTTGTGGGCGGGAGCGGTGGTTGTCGGGTTATTCGGGGGATGGTTGAGCTGCGTTTGTGGCATGTGGGATGGAAGTGGTGGGGGGCTTGTTTTTTGTTGGTCTGTGTTTAGCGGCTGAGAGTCGCCCGCGACATTGTGCGAAATCGAAATAGAAAAACACACATTTGCAACCTGGCCGACTTCATGTGGGGGGGGCGGTTTGAGCATTGTGTGCAATTTTATATCATATTCCATCCAAGGCGAAGATTTTGATCTGGTCCGTCGATGCGGGTGCGGTGCAACTTGTATGCACACAGCTACACACTTACCCCGATTGGGAGCATTACGCATGGACAACGAAAAGAAAAAATCAAAGTTTGCATTTGGTCTTTCGACCAAGATTATGGCCGCCTCACTTGGCATTCTTGTCGCGGTTGTGGCCGTGAATTATGTAGTCTTTTTGAGTGGTTATCGCCATGATGCGCAGACTGCCATGATGGCTCGTGCTTCAGCTTTTACTGCTGTGGCCGATGAAGCGAAGAACGACGCATCGGTGAAGTTTCTCAATGGAGAGGTGAACACCGAGGAGTTGCTTGGAATTGCGTATGAAGAGATCGATCAGGGTACTCATTACTCAGACACACGCTACTACGCGTCGGTTCCTGTCGTTGTAGGTTGGAATGCAGGGCTCCATGCAGCCGAAAAGGAAGGCATAGATTTTACGATTGTTTCGTTGGAGGCGCGCAACCCGGACAATGCTCCCGCAGCGGGAAGCTTCCGCGATAAAATGATCCATGATCTGACCGATCAGTACAACAGTACCGGCGAAACCACCATGGAGCGGATAGATGAGGAGGCCAATATGATGCACTTCATGCGGGCGATTACGCTTGATGAGTCGTGCATGACTTGTCACGGTGATCCGGCTGTGTATGACGATCGTGATGCTGATGGCAATTTTGATGGTAAGGACGCCCTTGGTTTCCGATTTGAGAGTTGGGAGCCGGGATATATGCACGGTGCATACGAGGTTCAGATGCCGCTGGATCTGGTTGATGCTCAGGTTGCGGGGTTTTTCAAGAAGGGTATGATGTTTACTATTCCGCTGATGGTGATCGCTGGGTTTGGTTTGATTTATCTTCTTCGTATTCTTCTCGTGAAGCCACTTGGGGCAGCGATTGATATGATCAAGGATGTTGCAACAGGTGACGGTGATCTGACCAAGCGTTTGAATTTGACTCGTGAAGACGAGATTGGCAAACTTGGGCATTGGTTTGATGTATTCCTTGCTAATCTTCACAGTATTATTTCGCAGTTGAGTGAAACATCTCAGGCGGTGGCGTCTGCTTCTACTCAGATTGCAGCGTCATCTGAGGAGATGGCGGCGGGTCTTCAGGTTCAGGAGCAGCAGACCCAGCAGGTTGCTGCAGCGGTTGAAGAGCTTTCACAGTCGGTCAATGAGGTGGCCGCCAAGTCTGCCGATGCGACGACTGCGTCGGAGGAATCGCAGCATCAGGCCGAGGAAGGTGGCGGGATTGTTTCGGCGACCGTCGTCGAGATGGAAGGGATCGCGCGGGAAGTTCAGGGCAGTGCCGAGACTATTAATACGCTTGGCGAGAAGAGTGAAACCATTGGTGAGATTATTGCGGTCATCAATGACATCGCTGACCAGACCAACCTGCTCGCACTTAATGCGGCGATCGAGGCGGCCCGTGCTGGTGAGCATGGTCGAGGGTTTGCGGTTGTTGCCGACGAGGTTCGGAAGCTCGCCGAGCGCACGACCGAGGCGACTAAAGAGGTTTCCATGTCGATCCGTGGTATTCAGACCGAGACGGCGTCTGCTGTTGAGTTGATCGAGGCCGGGTCTGCTCGTGTCGGTAAGGGTGTCGAGCTGGCAACCCAGGCCGGCGTCGCGCTTGGCAGCATTGTAGAAGGGTCGCAGAATGTCCAGGGCATGGTCCAGGATATTGCTGCTGCTGCCAATGAGCAGTCTGCGGCCACGGGCGAGATCGCTCGCGCCGTTGAAGGTATCAATTCGGTGACTCGGCAATCTGCTGAGGGTGCATCGCAGGCATCGCAGGCCGCGGGCGATTTGGCTCATCAGGCCGAGCAGCTTCAGGCATTGGTCGGGCAGTTTAAGCTCTAGATATTAGGAACACTTTTTCAAAACCGTGTAGTGCAGCCCCTCAGCAAACGGTGGGGGGCTGTTTTTGTATTTTGGTGTGCCCTATCATTCTCTTGCAGGAGTTGGACTTTCAGAAGTGACATGAGAGGGAATATCCTTTGAGCATCGCCCGCAAACTATTTTTCTTTATCATCGTTCTTGCTGGGGTCAGTTTTCTGATTTACAGCAAACTCTTCCGTCCGATCCCCGTTGTTGGATACGAAGTCAAAGCGAGTCAACTGGTTGTCGAGGTCATGGGCATTGGCACTGTCCAGGCACGGACCGCCACTTCAGTTTCGCCAAAGATTCA
>JAESRA010000079.1 GCA_016764895.1 Phycisphaerales bacterium
CGATGCACTCGATGGCTTGTTGGTAGGATTCGGATTCGAGGATGGCGGCGAGTTCTGGGAGGGTGAGGTTGTGGAGTTGGCAGAGTTCGAGGGAGCCGAGGGTTGGGTTTTGGAGGTCTTCTAAGAGGTCGTTGGTGAGTTGGTTGATTGAGTTTGGCAATGGGCAATGGGCAGTAGGCAATGGGGAAGAGGGGGGAAGAGAAGAGTCAGAAAGACCCCCTCCGTCGCTGCGCGACACCTCCCCCGGAAGCCCGGGGGAGGAGAAAGAGTTGGAGTGGTTGATTGTTTCATGTGTGTTGTTCATGTGGAATTGAAGGCGGTCGGCGGGTGCGGCGATGGGATTTGGTGGGGTTTGGGGTGGGGGATTGCGCACAGATGTTGTAGATGTGGGTGGTTTTCGCACGGGGGTGGTTGTTTGGGGGTGGGAAAGAGTAAGAAAGACCCCCTCCGACCTCGAAGACTCGGCCACCTCCCCCGGAAGCCCGGGGGAGGAGGGTGGTTAGTTTTTGGTGTCTTTGTCGCGATTTCGTTGTGCTATGCAATCTTCGGCGGTGCGTTCGATGGTGTTGACTACGCCTTGGAGGTTGGTGAAGACATCGCGGGCGTGGACGCGGAGGATGTTGAGGCCTTGGGATTGCATCCATTGGTCGCGGTGTTGGTCGTGTTTGAGTTGGTCGCCTTGGTGTTGGTTGCCGTCGACTTCGACGACGAGGCGTGGGGCGTGGCAGTAGAAGTCGGCGATGTATGGGCCTAGGGGATGTTGCTTGCGGAAGTGGAGGTTGTTGAGTTTTTTGGCTTTGAGTGCGTGCCAGAGTTTTCGTTCGGGTGGGGAGAGTTCTCTTCGGAGTTGTTTGGCTTGTTTGGATGCGCGGGCCGTGGCGTTTGTTTGTGATCGAAATGATTTCGGATCAGGCATATGCAATCTTACCTCCTCCCCCACGCTTGTGGGGGAGGTGCCCGAAGGGCGGAGGGGGTCTTTTGGTTTTTTGGATGTTGGATGAGAAGAGAAGAAAGACCCCCTCCGTCTGCGAAGACGCAGACACCTCCCCCGGAAGCCCGGGGGAGGAGGGTAAGAGGGCATTGGGTGGTTTATTTGCGGGGGCTAGGGGAAGGGGCGGCATCTTTGGGAACGGGGCATGGGGGAGTTTAGGGGGTTTGGGATCATGCAGGAGTCGAAGACGATGCCTACATGGCACCCGGCATTCGTCAACAAATTAGGTAAAGTCATAGGTTGAATCGTGATACCACACCAAATCATCAGACTCATCATTTATTATCAAGTTCTCTAGAAATAATTGACCCGTTGATTCTAACTGCTTTCTTGAAACACTAAATGAAACTGGAACTTCTTCCACGGTTTTCGCATCATCGATTTCAGCTGATGCTTCATACCAATCTCCGTCAGGGTCGACTCCTTCAAAATCGATTGATAACGAGCCCTCAAATGTTACAGCGACCGAACCCGTTACCAACAGGTTGTCTCTGTCAATTCCAACAAGTCGAATACGAGATGGAGACACATCAAGATTTACGATTTTCGCATCACCAACATACCCGCGAAGCTCAATTCCTTCGGGACCGAATAGGTCAAATTTGAAATCGATGTCAGAGAACCTATTGATAAGTGCGTTTTCTATTTCAAAGGTTTTTTTGAACAGCAAACCTCGAAAGAACTGAACATCCTCATCCTGCCTTTGCAACACTCTTTCGATTACATCATCAACAGTTTTAACGCAAGACCAGCCATCCATCTCTTTGCAATATTTCTCAACTTCGCCATCATTACTTACAACGAGTAGGGTGTTGATTTTATTCTTGGCCATATAAGCGCGAACGCTCTCCAGCCAAATTGCATCTGGAAATTCTGATTTTCCATTTGTGAACGGTGGTTTTTTTGCAAAATATCTATCTAGCACACTGTCCATCACTGAAGCATTTGTATGAATGACCGTGACAGATGGAAGCGAAAGAAAATTCGCTAGTCTCGCATGAACATCTTTCTTTGTTTGATCAACCACATCTTTGTCAATGAAGTGCAATTTATCTCGCACTTCTTCGCTTGGGTGCAAAGTTGTGAACCTTGAGTTTTTCTTAAACCGGTCGATTGCAGCTTTCGCTTTATCAGCCTCGGTATCCAGGTTTTTATGAATTTCAGTGAGGCACAAACCTGGCAGCACCACACGAATTAATCCTTCGGCGATTTTGTCTTGAAAACGAGACAGTGACGAACCGCTAAAGTGGTAATATTTATCAATAATTGAGCATGTATCAAGGCATACTAGAAGAGGTGCTTTTGCATTCATAACTGTGCCGCATATTTTTCAACAGGCGGCACAAAGTAAAACTCATTAATAATCAAAGTCTTCGCCGGAGTGGCCTGCGCCTACGGGTTTGTCTTTGATTTCTACTATTGCGGCCTCGGTGGTGAGAAGCAAACCAGCGATGCTGGCGGCGTTTTGGAGGGCGATTCTTTCGACCTTGGTGGGGACGATGACGCCCATTTTTACGAGGTCGCCGTATTCGTGGGTGAGGGCGTTGTAGCCGAAGGTGTTGTCGTCGGATTCTTCGACTTTGTTTGCGATGACCGAGCCGTCTAGGCCGCAGTTTTTGGCGATCTGTTTGACGGGGGCGGTGACTGCACGGCTGACGATGTCGATGCCGATGCGTTCGTCGCCGTTGGCTTTTTTGCGGAGGGCGACGAGGGCACGGCGGGCACGGAGGACGGCGGTGCCGCCGCCTGGGAGGATGCCTTCTTGGACTGCGGCGCGGCAGGCGTGGAGGGCGTCTTCGACTCTTGCTTTCTTTTCGGTCATTTCGACTTCGGTGGCTGCGCCGACATTGACTTGGGCGACGCCGCCGGCGAGTTTGGCGAGGCGTTCTTCGAGTTTTTCGCGGTCATAGTCGGAGGAACTCGCTTCGATTTGGGCGCGGATCATGTCGATGCGGCCTTTGATGTCTTTGGATGTGCCTGCGCCTTCGACGATGATGGTGTTGTCTTTGGAGACGGTGACTTTCTTAGCGCGACCAAGGTCGCTGAGTTCCAACTTCTCGATGTCGATGCCGAGTTGTTCCATGATGGCGGTGCCGCCGGTGAGGACGGCGAGGTCTTGGAGCATTTCGGCGCGTCGGTCGCCGAAGCCGGGGGCTTTGACGGCGGTGACTTTGAGGGTGCCGCGGAGACGGTTGACGACGAGGGTTGCGAGGGCTTCGGAGTCGATGTCCTCGGCGATGATGAGGAGTTGGGCTCCGCTTTCGGCGACTTTGCCGAGGATTGGGAGGATGTCTTTGGCGCTGGAGATTTTTTTCTCGTGGATGAGGATGTATGGTTTTTCGAGGACGGCTTCCATGGTGGCCGTGTCGGTGACGAAGTGTGGGGAGAGGTAGCCCTTGTCGAACTGCATGCCTTCGACGAGTTCTACTTCGGTTTGAAGTGTTCTGCCTTCTTCAACGGTGATTACGCCGTCTTTGCCGACTTTGTCCATGGCGGTGGCGATGATTTTGCCGATTTCTTCGTCTTGGTTTGCCGAGCAGGTGCCGACCTGGGCGATTTCTTTGGAGTTTACGATTGGCTTGGACATTGCTTCGAGCTCGTTGATGAGCGCGGTGATGGCTTTGTCGATGCCTCGTTTGATTTGGTTTGGGTTTGCGCCGCTGGTGATGTTTTTGAGGCCTTCGGCGAAGATGGCTTCGGCGTAGATGGTTGCGGTGGTGGTGCCGTCGCCTGCTTCTTTGGAAGCTTTGCTTGCGACTTCTTTGACCATCTGCGCACCCATGTTTTCGTATGGGTCGTCGAGTGTGATTTCTTTGGCGACGGTGACGCCGTCTTTGGTGACGGTTGGTGGGCCGAAGGATTTTTCGAGTATGACGACGCGGCCTGATGGGCCTAGGGTGACTTTGACTGCTTGGGCGAGTTTTTGTACGCCTCTGAGGATTCGTTCACGGGCGTCGGTGTTGAATGCGATTTCTTTTGCGGCCATTTTTTTGGCTCCTTTGTTTTGTTTTTTGAGAGACGGGCTGGTAGCACATCTCACTATGTACTTGGTTTTCTAAGAAACGGGCTGGAAGCCCGTTCTACCGGGGAAATTACAGGCCGATTCTTATGTATGCGATTCGGTCTGCTTCGATGATGTAGACGGATTGGCCGTCGGTGACTTTGACGAGTTTGTCTGTTTCTTCTGGGATGAGCATTGCCTTTGTGATGGTGAGGTTTGCGTTTGTTTCGTGCATTCCTGTGAGTGCGAAGTGTGCGTTTCTTTCGCCGTTGAGTTCGGTGAGGGCTTGGCGGAGTTGGGATTGGTTCATTCCTCATCCTCAAATGAAATATTGATCTTGTCAGATTCAGAATACGGTATCGTGATAGTCGCTATACGCCCATCAATGGTTTCTGCTTCGATCACCATCATCCGTGCTGGCGGTCGCATCTCTGGAGAAATTTCATCAATAACTTCCTTTCCGGAGTTGAACTCCCAAGGGAGCAAGCCGCCATCTACTGTTGGGAATTCAATCTTAATCATCACTCATTCACCTTTAGTTTGCTCTTATTCAACGATTGCCAGGACATCGGATGCGTTGATGATGAGGTAGTCTTCGCCGTCGAGTTTGAGTTCTGTGCCGCCCCATTTGGAGAGGATGATGCGGTCGCCTACGGTGACATCGAGGGGGATGCGGGTGCCGGAGTCGGACATGGTGCCGGTGCCGACGGCCAGGACGGTGGCGAACTGTGGTTTTTCGCTGGCGGATTCTGGGAGGTAGATGCCTGCGGAGGTTTGGGTTTCTGCTTCGTCGCGTTCGACGAGGATTTTGTCGTGGAGGGGACGGACGGCTACTTTTGATTTTGTTTTGGTTGCCATGGTTTTGTGCTTTCTTTCTATGTGCGGGGTTGCCGCTTGGTTTTCTTATGTGAGTCCCAGCTTATGCGGGGGTTTGTGACAGTTTTGATTTATGGGGAGAAGAGGGGTACGCAGAGGTGGCAGAGGGCGCGGAGGACGCAGAGAAGAGGGGGATGGGGGGAATGGGGGGGAGATGAAGATGGAAGAGGAGTGAAGAATGTAGAGAGGGGGGAGGAGGGATTGGAGCCCTCACCCCGGCCCTCTCCCATCAGAATGGGAGAGGGAGGAAGGTAAGGAAGGAGGAAGAAAGGAAGAGGAAGAGGAAGAAGAAGAAGAAGAAGAGAAGAAAGACCCCCTCCGTCGCTTCGCGACACCTCCCCCGTCAGGACGGGGGAGGAGGAAGAGAATGCTGAAGATTGAAAGATAGAGTAGAGAGAGGAGATAGAGTAGAGAGAGGAGAGAGAGGAGAGAGAGGAAAGAGAGGAAAGAGAGGAAAGATGAGAAGTCAGGGAGCCCTCACCCCGGCCCTCTCCCATCAGAATGGGAGAGGGAGGAAGAGTTTGATTTGTTTGATTTGTTTGGTTTGCACTATTTGTTTGGTTTGCACTATTGGGGGTGCTTTGGGGGGTCATGAGGGGTCTCCGGCGTTGGGCCAGACGCCTTGGTAGTGGCGGGTGAGGCAGCGGCGGAGGACTTCTAATAGGGATTCGAGGTCGCGTTGGGCGTGGGGGCGGTCGACTACGGCGAAGGCGCCAGCTTTGAGGGCGGCGGAGAGTTCGCGGTTGTCGTCGCGGAGGGTTCGGTTTCGTTTGATGACGACGATTGGAGGGGGTGAAGCCAGGCGGGTGAGGAGACTCAACAGGCGGGGGCCTGATTCTTCGGAGGGGGAGTGGCCTGTGGTATCGAGGGGGAGGGCAAGGTCGACGATGGCGATGTGGATTTGGTTGGTGTCGAGGACTCTTTGGGCGGCGCCCGCGGAGTGGGCGATGTGGGACTCGATGCCCATGGGTTCGAGCATTTTGGGGAGGCGATCGACCCAGGGGTCTGGTTGCCAGCCGGCTCTTGAGAGGAGGAGGTGGAGGCGGCCTCCTGGGGTGCCCTTTGGGGTGGTGAGGTCGGAATGGGTGTGGTGGACCGGCATGTGGCTGTATGTATGGCAAAGGGCGTGCCGGTTTTGGGTGGCTGAGGAGGGGTGAATTGAGATCAATTGGAGATTTTGGGCTGCGGCGGATGGGGTGTGGGGGTCTCTGGATGCCATGTTGGCAGGGGAGTTGGGGATGGAAGAGAAGAAAGACCCCCTCCGACC
>JAESRA010000080.1 GCA_016764895.1 Phycisphaerales bacterium
ATGAGTTCTGTGCCTAAACCGATCGCGGCGAGTGTGAACCAGTGGAACGCTGAGTATCTAGAAGAGCAGTACAAACTGTACTCGGCTGATCCTGGGTCGGTGACTGGTGAGTTGCGGGCGTTCTTTGAGGGCTTTGCGCTGGCGAGTGCTGGGGATTTGACGCTGTTTGGGGAGGCGAAGTCGGCGGCATCGGGTGATGTTGCCAGCGGTTCTGGTGGCTGGAAATCTGAGAGCGGGCCTGTGCAGGTGTGGGGCGGCGGGTTGGGCGTTGCGGGGCAGTCTTCGCACTTTGAGGCGATTGTCAATAGCTTTGTCAATGCGTACCGGGATCAGGGGCATTCGTGTGCTGATATTGATCCGTTCCATCGCGAGCGGGCTCGGCCTGCGCTGTTGTGCTTGGATCATCATGGATTGACGGATTCGGATCTGGATCGGGTGGTGGATGGGTCTGGAATGGGGCTTGGGATTCAGGTGCCTTTGCGGGCGGTGATCGCTCGGCTTGAAGAGGTGTACTGCGGGTCGATTGGGCTTGAGATCATGCATGTTGCTGATACCGATCAGCGGTCTTGGTTGATGCACCGGTTTGAAACTGTGGGCGGGAAACTTGATCTTGATCGGGCGCGTCGCCTGTTAATTCTTGAGCAGTTGACCAAGTCTGAAATGATCGAAAAATTCCTTGGGCGGCGGTATCCAGGTGATAAACGATTCTCCCTTGAGGGCGGGGAAGCGTTGATTCCGCTCTTGGATCATCTGATCGAAACAGCCTCGAATCTCGGAGGCGAAGAAATCGTCATGGGGATGGCACACCGAGGACGGCTCAATGTATTGAACAACACCATCGGAAAAACCTACGAACAAATCTTTACCGAGTTCGAAGAGAACTGGTCAGAAGACTTCGTAGATGGTGGCGGCGATGTAAAATATCACCAGGGATACTCTGGGACCCGGCTATTCCCCAATGGAAAAATGATGCAGCTTGCCCTGGCAAGCAATCCGAGCCACCTCGAAGCGGTCAATGGGGTGATCGAGGGGCGGACGCGCGCCAAACAGCGGCTCAAGGGTGATATGGATCGGAGCCGGGTGATTCCGATTTTGATTCATGGAGATGCCGCCGTTGCCGGGCAGGGAATTGTTGCGGAGGTTTTGAACTTCTCGCAACTCGAAGGCTACACAACCGGCGGCACCGTTCATGTCGTGATCAACAACCAGATCGGGTTTACGACGGTTCCTGAGGATTCAAGATCGAGTCGGTATTGTACGGATATTGGTAAGTCGATTGACGCGCCGATTTTCCATGTCAATGCCGATGATCCGGATGCGGTGGTGACGGTGGCGCAGATCGCGATGGAATACCGGCAGCAGTTCAAACGAGATGTATTTATTGATTTGCAGTGTTTCCGGAAGTATGGGCATAACGAGCAGGACGAGACGAGCTTTACACAGCCATTGATGGCGGCGATTATTAAGAAGAAAGCGTCGGTGCTGAAAATTTATACCGACAAGTTGCTGGCTGAGGGTGTGATTCAGGAAGCGGATCGTTTGTCGATTGATGATCGGATTACCGAGACATTGGAGCGGGCCCAGCGGTCGGCTCAGGAAATGGCTCAGGATCCTTCGATTGATCCTGGGAGTCATCGTTGGGCGGGGCAGACGCATGAGTATTTGTTTGATCGTTTGGAGACGGGGGTTTCTCGTGAGATGATTCGGGAGGTTGCTGGTTCGATTGGACGGGTGCCTGATGGTTTTAATTTAAATCCGAAGCTCAAGAAGTTGTTTGCGGATCGTGGGAATCTTGGCGATACCGAGGCTGGTGCTGAGATGATTAGTTATGCTGATGCTGAACAGCTTGCGTTGGGGACGCTGCTTCTTGATGGGCATCCGATTCGGTTGTCTGGGCAGGATTGTCGGCGGGGTACATTTTCGCATCGTCATGCGGTGGTGCGGGATATGAAGACGGCTGAGCCGTATACGCCTTTGAATAATATTCGTGATCTTGGGATTGAGGGGACGGATCATCCGGCGGGAACGATTGGGAGTCATGGGTTGCCTCGGCAGGCCAAGATGTGTGTGTATGACTCGCCTTTGTCTGAGGCGAGTGTGCTTGGATTCGATTATGGCTACTCGCTTGCCGATCCGAGGATGCTTGTGATCTGGGAAGCGCAGTTCGGAGACTTTGTCAACGGAGCCCAGGCGATTATTGATCAGTTTATTGCGTCTGCGGAGGGAAAATGGGATCGCTGGAGCGGGCTTGTGATGTTGCTGCCTCATGGATATGAAGGGGCAGGCCCTGAACATTCATCGTGCCGGGTTGAACGCTTCTTAGAATTGTGTGGCGGGAACAACATGCAGGTAGTGAATCCATCGACAGCGGCGCAGGTGTTTCATATGTACCGGCGGCAGATGAAGCGATCATTCCGAAAGCCGTTGGTTGTGCTGACTCCCAAGTCGATGCTGCGGACGCCTACGAGTTCGATTGAAGACATCTTGGAGGGCAACGCGTTCCATGAGATGATCGATGATCCGAAATTTGTTTCGGGTCATTGGAATCGGTCTGGCGTGAAACGGGTTCTGCTTTGCAGCGGGAAGATTTACCATGAGTTGCACGCTCGGCGGGAGTTGATCGAACGATCAGACACCGCGATTATTCGGATCGAACAGTTGTACCCGTTCCATTGTGACATGCTTGCGGAGATTGTTGGGTCGTATCCTGATGGGGTTTCTGTGGAGTATGTGCAGGAGGAAACTTACAACGCGGGGGCGTGGTTGTTTGTGAGTGATCGGGTGCAGGAGAAACTTGGTTGGGTCAGGCCTGGGTATATTGGTCGGGCCCGTTCGAGCTCGCCTGCGACGGGATCGAAGGTCCAGCACAAGTTTGAGCAAGAACAAATTATTACACAGGCGATTGGGGCCAAACCCGAAGCGTCTGATTCAGAAACAAAGGTCGCGGCGGCACGCGCGTAACTGGCTTCATACATAGGTCAATACAAGGACGGTATACAGAATGACTACCAAGATTGAAATTCCAAATGTCGGCGAGTCGGTGACCTCTGGCGTTATATCAGCGTGGAGTGTGGCCGAAGGCGAGTATGTCGAGCGAGACCAAACCGTCCTTGAACTCGAAACCGACAAAGTGACAATGGAAGTACCTGCGCCAGCATCGGGTGTGGTTTCGCATTCGGCGGCCGAGGGCGACGAAGTTGATGTAGGGGCAATTGTGGGGATGATTGATGAATCTGCGGCCAAACCAGCGGCTGCTGCGCCGGCAGTGCCCTCGACGGGTGCCCCGTCGGAGGATTCTTATCCTCCTTCGGGTTCAAAAGAGCTTGGTTCTCGACCCGAAGGAGCCCAAGACGGGGCACCCAAAAAAGAATCACAGAGCCGTCAGACATTGCCCAATGGTGATGTAAAAGCAACGCCATTGGCTCGGAAACTTGCTGAAGAAAAAGGCGTGAGTCTTTCGTTGATGACGGGGACGGGAGCTGGGGGACGGATTCGAGAGCAGGATGTGCTTGGGTTTGTGCAGTCTGGAGCTGGGGGGGCCAATGCTCCCGCGGCTGCTGCGCCTGTAGCGGGATCGCGTGAGATTACCGTTGAACGAATGAGCCCGATGCGGCAAAAGATTGCTTCGCGGCTAGTTGAAGCACAGCAAACCGCCGCGATGCTAACAACCTTCAACGAAGTCGATATGACCGCGGTGATGGAGCTTCGGAAGCAGTACAAAGAGCAGTTTGCCGAGAAACACGGGGTAGGCCTCGGATTTATGTCCTTCTTTGTCAAGGCGTGCGTGCAAGGGTTGCAGAAGTTCCCACTGATTAACTCGTACATTGTTGCGGGTGCCGATGGAAAGCCGGCGGTGCAATCGCACAACTACCAGGATATTGCAATCGCGGTTGCGGGCAAGAAAGGCTTGGTGGTGCCTGTGCTTCGCAATACCGAGGACATGAGCTTTGCAACGGTAGAGTCCTCGATCAAAGACCTCGGAAAACGGGCTCGTGAAAATAAACTTGAACTCAGCGAAATGATGGGCGGCACCTTCACGATTACCAATGGCGGAATCTTTGGGTCGC
This sequence comes from Phycisphaerales bacterium, assembly GCA_016764895.1. Taxonomy (GTDB): domain Bacteria; phylum Planctomycetota; class Phycisphaerae; order Phycisphaerales; family UBA1924; genus UBA1924. The sequence continues at coordinate 4,068 of JAESRA010000080.1, forward strand.
TCATGTCGACGCCGATTCTGAATCCGCCACAAAGTGCGATTTTGGGGATGCACGGAATTAAGAAGCGCGCTGTGGAAGACCCACAGAATCCTGGTCAGATCGCTTTGAGGCCGATGATGTATTTGGCGCTCAGTTATGATCACCGGATTGTCGATGGTGCCGAGGCAGTACAGTTCTTGGTATCGGTGAAGGATGCGATTGAAGACCCGGCTCGGCTTATGCTTGATCTTTGATTGAGTCGAGTAGCCCTTGGCAGGCGTGTTGTAGCATCTGGTAAACCTGCTCGAAACCGCCGTCGCCGCCGTAGTAGGGGTCGGGGATGTCGGGGGCTGTTGTTGTGGGGTCAAAGGAACGCATGAGGCGGAGTCGAGATTTGGGGGTGCCGAGTTTGATGAGGTCGCGGTGGTTGGCGGCGTCCATGGGAATAATCCACGCAAAGCGCTCAATATCAGTTAATGGGTCAAACTGGCGAGCGCGTTGGGCAGTCAGGTCGATGTTGTGGAGGGCGGCGGTTTGGATTGATCTTGGGTCTGGTGGGTTTCCGGTGTGGTAAGAGGCGGTGCCGCAGGAGTCTATTTGGTAGTGGTCGGTGAGGTTGTTTGTGTTGACGAGGTGTTGAAAAATACCATGGGCCAGGGGTGAGCGGCAGATGTTTCCGAGGCAGACAAAAAGGACTGATGTTTGTTGCTGGGGAGTGGACATAGGGAAAGGGTAGGGCGAAAATCAAGACACGGCTTGCCAAAGACAGTCACTCCCCCCAATGGCCAGTCACTACTTGGCCAACCCCCTCCACACCCCCTCTTCTCTTCCCCATTGCCCACTGCCCATTGCCCATTGCCCCTCTTCTCCTCCCTCACCCAAACCGCCCAGAAACATAATGCGCCGTCTCGATCAATTTCGGATTCTGGAACATCGCCTCAGTCGTCCCATACTCCACCAACCGCCCAAGATACATAAACGCCGTGTAGTTTGAAACCCGCGCCGCCTGCTGCATGTTGTGCGTCACAATCAAAACCGTATACCGCTCAGAAATCTCCGTAATCAACTCCTCGATCCGAATCGTCGCCACCGGATCAAGCGCACTACAAGGCTCATCAAGCAGCAACACCTCAGGATCAGCAACCACCGCCCGAGCAATGCACAACCGCTGTTGCTGCCCCCCAGACAAACCAAGCGCAGATTCCTTCAACCGATCCTTCACCTCATCCCAGATCGCCGCCGACTTCAAGCTCCGTTCACACGCCTCAGCAAGCACACTCTTGCGCCGCTCTCCATCAATCCGAAGCGGATAAACAACATTCTCAAAGATCGACATCGGAAAAGGATTCGGCTTCTGAAAAACCATCCCCAACCGCTTCCGAAGCTCAATCACATCCACCGTAGGCTCATACACCGCCGCCCCATTAAGTGTAATCCCCCCCTCAACCCGCACCCCATCAATCAGATCATTCATCCGATTGATCGACCGCAGCAGCGTACTCTTCCCACACCCCGATGGCCCAATCAACGCCGTCACCGCCCCCCGAGGCACCGACATCGAAATCCCATGAATCGCCTGCGCCGCACCATACCACAACTTAAAATCATTCATGTGAATCACAGAATCAATCGCACCCAACTCTTCATGCACCGTCGGCTCAACATTCTCTCCCCGCCGAATCGCATCAATCATATCATAATGCGCAGGCTCCCCCCCCATCCCACCAGGAACCACAGGAGAAGGCCCCACCATTACAGTTTCAGCCACCACACTCTTCTCTTGACCTACACGCTCAGAATCAGACATTGCACCCATCATATCGCCGCTCCAGTCATCCGACCGCGCAACTTACTACGAATCATAATCGCCGTAAGATTCAACGCAAACACAATCAACAAAAACAACAGCGTCGTCGTCCACACCATAGGCCGAGCCGCCTGCGAATCCGGACTCTGGAACCCAAGATCATAAATATGAAACCCAAGATGCATAAAACTCCGATCCGCATGTAAAAACGGAGCCGTAGTAGACACAGGCAAATCCATATTCAGCTTCACCGCACCCACAAGCATCAGCGGCGCAACCTCGCCCGCACCACGAGCCATCGCCAAAATCGCACCAGTCAATATCCCAGGCATCGCCCCAGGCAACACAATCCGACGAATCGTCTGCCACTTACTCGCCCCACACCCATAGCTCCCCTCCCGCATCGAGTTCGGCACCGAAGCAATCGCCTCCTCCGTCGCCACAATCACCACAGGAAGCGTAAGCAACGCCAGCGTAAGCGAAGCCCACAACAAACCACGCCCACCAAAAGTAGGCGACCCCTCCGCAGCACGAGCACCAAAAAACCCCATAAAATAAGGCGTCCGAGCAACAACCATCACCAACAAAACAACAGTCACACCCCAACCCACCCAAGAAAGTTTCGACAACACCCGATGCAAAACCCGTGGCCGATGCCCAGGATCAGGCCTCCCCCACAACCCACACCCAAACGCACAAATAGCCACCACCACCGAAAGACCAAACAACCCCCACCACACTCCGCTCTCCAGCACACTCCCCTCCACAGGACCAGTATCAACATACCGACCCACCGTATAACAAAAGAACCCCAACCCAAAAACACCATACACAATACTCGGCACACCCGCCAAATTATTCACCGCCACCCGAATCACACTCGTACCAAAACCCTGCTTGGCATACTCACGCAAATACAACGCCGCAATCACACCCAAAGGCGTCACAAAAATAGTCAACAAAAGCGTCAACAACACCGTCCCCACAATCACCGGATACACCCCCCCCTCCGTATTAGCCTCCCGAGGCCCAGTCGAAACAAACTCCCACCAACGCGAACCAAAAACCTTCACCTTCCCAAAAAATGACAACTGATTCGCAGCCACCAACCGAACCACCTGGCTCAACATCATCGGCTCATCACCCCGCGTCTGCGCAATCGGCGAAAACCGACCAGTCGTCGGCTCAATAACCACAAACCGCTCATTGGCATCAATCCGCTCACCCGCACGAACCGCCCCAAGCACCCGCTCATACTCAACCTGCAAACGCTCCTGCTCCAAAGCAGAAGCCGCAATCACCCCATCCCGCTGCTCCCCAGTCATCCCCGCAACCTTCCAAGGCCCCCCAACCCACAACCCAACACCACCAAAAATCACCACCACCACGCACCCAAACCGAGTCATCTTCCCAACCCGTACACCCGCAGCCCCAATCCCAACCCCAGCATCACGCCTCACCCACCACACAATCCCCGCAAACACTACACACACCAAAACAAACGACCAACTCACCCACCCCAACCGATCCGCCGCATACCCCCGCTGCTCAACCCCAAGCTCCGCCTCAGCAACCGCCAAACGCGCCGCCTCAATCCCACGATTTATCTTCCCAAGCTCACGCTTCCGCATCGCTTCCCCACGCGCCCGACGATTCCGCGCCTCAGCATGCATCTCCCCAAACGCCTCAAGCGTCTCCCCCGAACCATCCGTCACCTTCACCAAATCCCCATCTTCACCACCCTCTTCATTCTGAATCAAAATCGACTCAGGAATCCCAAACCAAACCCCCCAAGCCTCCCGCTCAAGCATCACCGCATCCTCAGGCTGCTCCACATGCTCAATCTCATCCCCATCAATCCACCGAAAAGACTCCTGCCCAATATCCCGGTTCCCCACCCGATACAAAAAACGCCCCTGCGTATCCTCCGCCGTCTTAATCCCCATCACCACCTCACCGCTACTCAGCGTCAACCGATCAATATCCCCAGGCCAAAATGTTCGCAACCCATTAGCCACCACCAAAACAAGCAACACACCAATCATCCCAAGACACAAAACAAGCGCAGACCCCGTCAACCACACCATCGGCTCACCAACAGCACTCGGCAAAGTCCGCCGTCGAGTCGCATGCCCAGCATGCCCACCAGATTGTTGATCGTTCTTACTCAAAGCCCAGCATTCCTCTTCCGCACAACCTGCCGCACAACCTCAGCACTCGTATTAATCACAAAAGTCATCACAAACAACACAAACCCGCACAAAAACAGCACTCGATAATGCGTCCCACCCTTAGGCGCCTCAGGAAGTTCAACAGCAATATTGGCAGCAAGCGTCCTAAACCCCGCAAAAATATTCCAAGACATCTCAGGCGTATTCCCCGTCGCCATCAAAACAATCATCGTCTCCCCAACAGCCCGCCCAAACCCAATCATGCACGCCGAAAAAATCCCAGACCCCGCAACAGGCAAAACAATCCGCACCGCCGTCTGCCACTTCGTCGCCCCCGCCCCAAGCGACGCCGACCGCAACGAATCAGGCACCGCCCGCAACGCATCTTCTGAAATCGTAAAGATAATCGGAATCACCGCAAACCCCATAATCACCGCAACAACAAGCGTATTACGCGGGCTAAAGGTACCAAACACCGAATCCCGCGGATCAACCCCCGCCGCCGTCAATCCAGCCGCAGCAACATACGCAACTGCCAAACTCGCCATCGCAAGCACCACAAACTTCCCCAGCACCACCATCCCCACCGTCGCCGAGTTCTGCGTAGACAACCACACATCAATCCGCCGCCGAATCGTAAACGCCTGCACAATCCAAACCCCGATCACCGCCAAAGGCATGCACGCCATCACCCATCCCGGAGTCGCCGATCCATACTCCCCATTGAGCCACCGACGAAGATCCGCATCAACAAACCCCTTCCCATCATCGGCAATCCTCATATCCCGCTCAACAACCACCCCGCCCCCCCCCGTATCAATAATCCCCATCTCCATCGCCCGCAGCCGCCGCCCAACCCGCGTCTCATGCAACCGCCCAACCGACCACTCAGGCACACGCTCCCCATCCACCGCAACAACCCCCCCCGACATCATCGCCCGATCAAACTCATCAGGCGCAAACCCAACCCCAACAACCGTAGGCCCAACCCCCCAAGCCAATACACCGCTCAAAAATAACACCCCCGCCACCATCATCAAATGATGCCCCGTCCGAAACCGCAACCGCGTAGAAAGAGGCACCAACTGCCACACATGAGCCCCAAACAACACACCAAAAGGCAACACAAACATACCCACCAAAAATGACCCCAAATACTCAGCAACATAAGGCGCCACCACCATCGCCGCCACAAACCCAAGCACCACAGATGGCAACGACGCCATCAACTCAACACTCGGCTTAACAACCTTCCGAACACGCCTAGACAAAAACTCACTCGAATACAACGCCGCAAAAACCGCCACCGGAATCGCAAACAACATCGCAAAAACCGTCGCCTTAAGCGTACCAAACACCAAAGGCATCACACTCAACTTCACCTCAGAAGAATCATCCCCCGACGAAGACTGATACACATACGCTGGTGCAGGCAACCCCTCATACACAACCTTCCCAAACAACGCCTTAATCGAAAACTCCGCATACCCCGCCTCATACCCATACACCCCATACCCACCCTCACCAGCCACCAACACCGCATCATTCTTAGGACCAATCGCCACCAACACCGCACCCTCGACTCCAGACTCAATCCGAACAATCGTCTTCTCACTCGTCAAATGCCGAAGCACCACCACTCCATCACTATACAAAACCCCCACCGTCCGATCCCGACCACTCGGCGTCAAATCCACAACCCCAACACCATCCCCAACCCGCCCAAACAAATGCGACCGAACCAAAAACCGCCCATCCCCAAACCGATCCTGCTCATCAAGAGCAACATGCCAAGACTGCACACCCCCAAAAGTGTCCCCAATCAAAACCGTCTGCCCACCAATCACCATCTCAACAACCGAAACCTCCCCACCATCATCCCTCTGTGTAGAAAGAGTCTCAACCCGCTCCCGAAACACAAAATCCCGTTTCTCCCGAGCAAACCGATCCATCCCCCCATCCCGATACACCACAAACACCTGCCCCCCATCGGCGCTCACCTTGAGCCCCACAGGCACTTCATCACCATTCAACAAAAACGAAGTCGCCTTAAGCCGCGTCTTGGCCGCCCCCCCCCCCAAAGGCCGAATCGTCCGCACACTACTCACCACCACCGTCAAATCCGCACGCAACGCAGCCAGCACCGTCTTGCCCGTCGTATCCACCTGATAATCCACCAGCAACACCGCACCCTCCCCACCCTTGAGTTTCAACGGCTCCCCAAACGACTCCTCAACACTCACCCGCCGAATCCGCCCACCCTCAATCTCCTGGCTGTACCCAATCCCACCATCAGTATCACTCCCCGCCGCAAACAACTTCGTAGAAAACTCCACCGATCCCAGCCGAACAGTCCCATCTCTAAATCCCCGCGCAATCAACTCCCCATTGCGAGCCGAAGATTCACACACCACCTCGTTCTGCAATGCCCCCCATCCCCCAAGATTCTCATTGTCAAGCAGCCCAACAACGACCCCCCCACCACCACTCCCCTGACGCGAAAAAACCGCCGCCTCCCCATAAGGCCCCATATACACCGCCG
>JAESRA010000081.1 GCA_016764895.1 Phycisphaerales bacterium
AACCCCCCAAAACCCCCCAAACCCCCCAACAACTCATCGACAACGCCAAAGCCGCCATCACCAAAGCCCTCAAGCCCTAATCAACAACCCTCTAAACACCACGCTGCCTCTGGGTGCCATGCTGGTGGGCTTTGCCACCTGCATGTCTTTTCTTCCTCTTCCCCATTCCCCATTGCCCTTCTTTCTTCTCTTCCCTAGTGGCTAGTGGCTAGTGGCCAGTGCCCAGCCCCTTCTTCTCCCATCAAATCACCTGAGGCACCCGCTCACACTCTGGACACTCCTGCAACAACTCCAACCCCTCCCGGCTATACTCACACCCACGACAATGCCCCACCCGCAACTTGTCCCACTCATCCTTCCCCACCCCAAAAAAACCAGACTTCGCCCCCGCAAGCCGAAGAATCATCCCCGCACGGGAAAGGGTTGTTATCAACACAAAAACATGCAGTAAAATCGCGAGCACACCATATACAATCAACCCAACAACCCCCGTCCCACAAGCATGTTGCAACTTTACGACAAAGACAACATTCAACACCAGGAACCCAATGTAGAGCAACCCAATAAGCATCTCAATCATTGGTGAGATGGAAGCATTGCCCACCGCAACCATCAACACCACAAATGCCACTAAAACAAGCAAAAAATAAAGCATACACCGCTGATACCACACCGCAATCTTCACCAAATCCAACTCAAAGATCGTCTTCTTCGCCATAATCATCATCTCCTTGTCCAACCACTCTACCAAAAAAACCCGACCAAAAGCCGGGCTCTCTATAAATCTTCTCCGGGTGCCACGGCTTGACCGTCTTCGGCAAGCCGTGTCTTTGCCTTACACAAAAAACTCACCCATCCATAATCGCCGCCTGAGCCGCCGCCAACCGCGCGATCGGCACCCGAAACGGCGAACAACTCACATAATCAAGCCCCACCCGATGACAGTAATGCACCGACTTGGGATCCCCACCATGCTCGCCACAAATACCAATCTTCAGCCCAGGCCTAGCCGCCCGACCCTTAGCAATACCCATCTCAACAAGTTGCCCAACACCAGTCTGATCCAAACTCTGGAACGGATCCTCAGGCAAAATCTCACGCCCAATATAATCAGGCAAGAAAGTATTGATGTCATCCCGTGAATACCCAAAAGCCAATTGAGTCAAGTCATTGGTCCCAAAGCTAAAGAAGTCCGCATGTTCAGCAATCTCATCGGCCGTAAGCGCCGCACGAGGAATCTCAATCATCGTACCGATCAAAATATTGAGCTTCTTCTTGATCCCATGCTCTCGCTTGACCTCACGGATCACCTCGATCGCCTGCTCCCGCAAAATACTCAACTCCTGATGCGTCCCCACAAGCGGGATCATAATCTCAGGCATCGCCTTGACCTTCTTCTCCCCACACTCGATCACCGCCTCAACAATCGCCCGCACCTGCATCGTAAGAATCTCAGGATAGGTAATCGCAAGCCGGCAACCACGATGCCCCATCATCGGATTCGACTCATGCAACGCCGACACCCGGCGACGAACCGCATCAACAGACAACCCCTGATTCGAAGCCACCCGCTGAATCGCCTCCTGCTCCTGAGGCAAAAACTCATGCAAAGGTGGATCAAGCAACCGAATCGTCACAGGCAACCCCTTCATCGCCGTAAAGATCCCAACAAAATCCTCCCGCTGATACGGCAACAACTTGGCAAGAGCTCGCTTGCGATTCGTCGTACTCTCCGCAAGAATCATCTCCCGCATCGTCACGATCCGATCACCCTCAAAGAACATATGCTCAGTCCGCGTAAGCCCGATCCCCCGAGCGCCAAACTCACGCGCACGCTCGGCATCCTTAGGCGAATCCGCATTGGTCCGAATCCCAAGCTTCCGATACTTATCCGACCACCTCATAATCTTGGCAAAGTCCCCCGTAATCCCATCAGGCTCAATCGTCGGCAACGAACCCGCAAAAATCTCGCCAGTCGTCCCATCAATCGAAATCAAATCACCACGCCCAAAGGTCTTCCCCTTGACCGTAAAGATACCCTTGGCCGCATTGATATACACATCACCAGCACCCGCAACACAACACTTCCCCCAACCCCGAGCAACCACAGCCGCATGTGAGGTCATCCCCCCAGTACTCGTCAAAATTCCAACCGCATTGTGCATCCCCTCAACATCCTCAGGACTCGTCTCCTTCCGAACAAGAATCACCTTCTCACCCTTACCCGCCCGCTCCACAGCCTCATCAGCCGTAAACGCAGGATGCCCAACAGAAGCCCCAGGCGACGCCGGAAGCCCAACAGTCAACGCCCTATTCCGCGCCTTGGCAGCAGGATCAAAATATGGCAACAACAACTGCGTCAAATCGCCCGCAGGAATCGACAACAACGCTTCGGTTTCCGTGATCAACTTCTCACGCACCATTTCACACGCGATCCGGACCGCGGCCATCCCCGTCCGCTTCCCACTCCGCGTCTGAAGCATCCACAACTTCCCGGCCTCAATCGTAAACTCAATATCCTGCACATCACGATAATGATCCTCAAGAATCCCCTTGATCTCAATCAACTGGTCATACGACTTCTTGTCCCACGCAGACATCTCAGACACAGGCGAAGGTGTCCGAATCCCCGCAACAACATCCTCCCCCTGAGCATTAATCAAAAACTCACCAAAGAACTTATTCTCACCCGTCGAAGGATTCCGAGTAAACGCAACCCCCGTCCCACAATCATCCCCCATATTCCCAAACACCATCGTCTGCACATTCACAGCCGTCCCATTAAGCCCGCTCATCCCCTCAATCCGACGATACGAAATCGCCTTATCAGCCATCCACGATCCAAACACCGCTTCAACAGCCGCCTTGAGTTGCACCATCGGATCCTGCGGAAACTTCTTCCCCACATGCATCTGGTACACCGCCTTGTACGACTCACAGAGTTCCTTCAAACCCTCCGCAGGAACATCCGTATCCTCACTCACATCGTACCGCGCCTTGACCACATCAAAGGCCTGCTCAAAATAATGGTGCCCCACACCCATCACCACATCCCCAAACATATTAATCAACCGCCGATACGCATCATACGCAAACCGCTCATTGCCCGAAAGCGCCGCCAACCCCTTGACCGACTTGTCATTGAGTCCAAGATTCAAAATCGTATCCATCATCCCAGGCATCGACACCGCCGCACCCGACCGCACCGACACCAACAACGGATCACCCTGATCCCCAAACCTCTTCCCCCGCTGCTTCTCAAGCGACTTCATGTGCCGGCCAACCTCGTCCATCAACCCCTTGGGCAAACGCTTCTTATTGGCATAATACCCAGCACAAGTATCCGTCGTAATCGTAAAGCCCGGAGGCACCGGCAAACCAATCGAAGTCATGTCCGCAAGATTGGCCCCCTTACCACCAATCAAAGTCTTCATCGAACGATCACCCTCGGTCTTAACACCAAAGGCGTAAATCATCTTCCCCTTGATAACTTTCTTGGCCCTCTTCTTGGTTGACTGCTTGGTCGCCTGTTTTGTTGACTTGCGAGCGATCTTCTTAGTAGCTTTCTTGGCGACCTTCTTGGCGACCTTCTTGACAGTTTTCTTCGTAATCTTCTTGACCGACTTCTTGGCAACCCTCTTAACAGCCTTCTTAGCGACCTTCTTACCCACCCTCTTGACAACCTTCTTCACAGGCTTCCTAGTCGCCTTCTTGTGCCCGCTCCGGACCGACTTCTTAGCGATCTTCTTGCCGACCTTCTTCAGAGATTTCTTGGTAGTCTTCCGTGTTGCTGTTTTAGACACTGTGTTCAAACCTTTCGTATGGGCCGCCATGCACCCCTACCAGCCAGACCAAAACCCGGCCAATCAAAATCACTCAAAACGCACGAAACACCCGCGCGCAAGCAACCCTAAGTATAGCAACCAACTTCCCCTCCCTCAAACGCTCAACACGCACCATCAAAAAACACCCCACCAAAAAAACACCAAATCCTCCCCCAAAAACACGACATACCATCCACCGTGACACAATATTCACACCACATCCAAACCCCCCAACCAACCACCAAGGCCCCGCACACCGCCCTCCTCCCAGGCCTCGCCTCTCCATGCACCCATTCCACCCACCACATACTCAAAACACACATCATCCCATCCACAGACCCAACCCCCCTCAACACCCTCCAAAAACTCCTCGACTCTACCAAACTCTCACACCCAAACCACCACTGGCTCCTCACCCTCTCCTACAACCTCGCCCACACCATCGAACCATCAACAGCCCCAGCAACAGCCCCAGCAACCGCACCATCAGTCCCCACCTCACCAACAACCTTCCCCCACATCATCGCCCAACAACTCCGCCCTTCTTCCCTCCTCCCCCACGCCTGTGGGGGAGGTGTCCGCGCAGCGGACGGAGGGGGTCTTCTCTTAGATACTTCAAATAACTGGTCAATCGACCCCAAAAAACTCCACCTCATCAAAAAATCCAAATACATCAACATGGTCCAAAAAGCACTCCAATACATCGCCGCAGGCGACATCTACCAAGTCAACCTCACCCACCCAATCACCCTCCCATTCACAGGCTCATCAAAATCACTCGCCCAACACCTCTTCAACACAACAAACCCATCAATGGGCTCCTTCACCTGCTTCGATGACAATTCATATCCAAATAAAACAACCCACCCCACCCGCCACGCCATCATCTCCCTCTCACCAGAAACCTTCCTCACCTTCAACCCCACCACAAACACCCTCACCACCATCCCCATGAAAGGCACCAGCCCAGCAACCTCAGACCCAAACGAACTCTACCACTCCAAAAAAGACCGCGCAGAACTCAACATGATCATCGACCTCATGCGAAACGACCTCGCACGAATCTCCACCCCAGGCTCAGTCAAAATCACCAACCAAAGACAAATCACCACCCACCACAACTCCGTCCACCAAGCCACCGCCACCATCACATCAACCCTCAAACCACACACCACCCTTTCTGAAATACTGACAGCCACCTTCCCCCCAGGCTCCATCACCGGCGCACCCAAAATCCGAGCCATGCAAATCATCAACCAACTAGAACCTTCAATCAGAGGCCCCTACTGCGGCACCACCATCCACCTCACCCCAAACGGTTCCTTCACCAGCTCCGTCAACATCCGAACCCTCCACATCCAAGGCACCCCCTCACCAAAATCCCCCGACTCCTTCAAAAACGCCACCCTCACCTACCACACCGGCGCCGGCATCATCGCCGACTCAATCCCAGAACAAGAATGGCAAGAAACCCTCACCAAAGCCGCCATCCTCCAATCCACCCTCAACATCACCCTCCCCCAAACCTAGCCACCATCACCTCTTCTCTTCCTCCCTCTCCCATGTTGGGGGGTCTGATGGGAGAGGGCTGGGGTGAGGGCTCCAAGATTTCTCCTCTTCCTTCCCCCCCTCCGACTTCTCTTCCTCTTCCCTCCTCCCTCTCCCATTCTGATGGGAGAGGGCTGGGGTGAGGGCTCCAAGACTTCTCCTCTTCCCTCCTCCCTCTCCCTGACGGGGGAGACGCCTGCGCAGCAGACGAAGGGGATCTTTCTTCTCTGAGTACCCCGACCATAGAAACCGATCCGAGACACGGATAAAATATCATTGCATCACCGCTCGACATCGAATACAATCAAGCGAGAATCTTTGATTAGTCAGGGACTCCGAGTGTGTCATTCAACATGTTTTGCCGAAAGTCTGCGTAGTGCTGGTGCACAAAATGACAAAAAAAATACCTGAAGATATTCCCGGAAAAGATATTGTAGATTTCGCGTGCAGTCTGATCGGTTCGGCTGTTGGTGCAATTGTTTTTACGAGTCCTGTGGCCATATGGCCACATAGTGAGTTAGCTTGGTCCATTGGAGGCGAAGTTGGGTTTGACAGGACTGCACGACTCGTAATTACAGTGCTTGTACCAGCTTTTGCCTTTCGCCATATTGGGTTAAAATACTACATTAGAAAAATAAAAACACGCAGAAAACAGAGGGGACAATGCCCCCTCTGTGGCTACCCAAAACCAGACACGACCGCAATTTGCCCAGAATGCGGCGTGTCATTTGAAAATGATTAATGATGTTTAGTAGGAAGAAGTCTCTGACCAATTCAAAGACTCCCACCTGATTCCACACGAAATCGAGCATCGCCGAGAACCATGCTTTGGCTTGGGGGGCGTCTTGGGCGAAAGCATGTATTCTCTTCCCCTCACCTCATCCTCTTCTCTACTCTTTTTCCCATTCTGCCCCTCTTCTCTGTGCCCTCTGTGTCCTCTGTGGCAAACAACCCTCTCCCAAATCCCTCATAAAAACCACAAAGTCCGACAATCACCCGCTTTACATCAATAAACACTCAACTCCCCCCCTCCCAACAGCCGATAGAAAATTCCGTGCGAACCTGTGGCTTCACAGGCACTTACAAATCCCATCCGTTCAAAGGGGCATCAAAGACATGACCACACCCAACCGACGCCGCTACGAGCGAGCCACCGCCGAGATCGCCTGTAAATGCCGCCGCAGTGCCAAAACCCTCTTCGCCCCCGCCCAAACACTCGACCTCTCCCCAGGCGGAGCTTCCCTAAAAATCACCTCCCCAAGACCCACCAACCTAGGCGACCGCCTCGCCCTGGCCTTCAACTCCCCAACTTGCCCAATCTTAAACGCCTCCAAAATGATCGGCGCCACCGTCGTCCGCGTCACCCCAATCGACAACAACACACAACACATCGCCATCGAGTTCGACGCCCCCCAGTTCAACCTCATCGAACAAACAAACCCAACCCGCAACGCCGCCTAAGCCGTGTCTGACGGCTCGGTTCTTGGTGGCCCGGCTCGCCGAGCCGGGTTCTTTTTTTGTGCAATTAGACTGATAATGAAGACACGGTTCGGCGAACCGGGCCGCCGTAGATCTATATTTTGGAGCCATCAGACACGACCTAACCCCCACGACGCATCTTCTCAAACCCTCCCCCCAATCCCCTCTTCTCTGCGTCCTCAACGCCCTCTGCCCCCTCTGCGCACAACTCTCCTCTTCCCCATTGCCCCTCTTCTCACCCTCTTCCCCAAATCCCTCTCTTCTCTGTGTCCTCTGTGCTCTCTGTGGTAAAATCTACTCTTCTCCCCCTACAATCACCAATGCTCTGGCAACCCTCCATCCCCGACTCCTACCACCAACTCCCCAAACAAGAACTCTTCACCCGCATACAAAACCGCCGAAAACAACTCGGCCAAAAACTCCTCATCCTCGGCCACCACTACCAAATGGACGCCGTAGTCCAACACGCAGACTACACAGGAGACTCCCTAAAACTCGCACAACTCGCAGCCAGCGTCGTCCAAGAACGAGCCGACGCAAACACCCCAGTACAACACATCATCTTCTGCGGCGTCCACTTCATGGCAGAAACCGCAGACATACTCACACCAGACTCCGTAAAAGTCATCCTCCCAGACCTCTCAGCAGGCTGCTCCATGGCCGACATGGCAGACTACCAACAAACAGTCGAAGCATGGGAAATCATCCACACATCGCTCCACAACCAAAAATGGCAAGGCCGCATCATCCCAATCACCTATGTCAACTCCACCGCAGCAATCAAAGCATTCGTAGGACAACACGGCGGCGCATGCTGCACCTCCTCAAACGCACAACAAGTCTTCCAGTGGGCAATGAACGGCGGCACCAAACCACGCGCCGACGGTGAAAACATCAAAGTACTCTTCCTCCCAGACCAACACCTCGGAAGAAACACCTCCGCAAACTTCGGCATCAATGTCAACACAAACACCTGCATCTACGACCCCAAAAAAACAGACCAAGGCCACCCCCTAGGCGGAGCGTCCGACAAACAGTTATACAACGCCACAACCATCTTGTGGGCAGGACATTGCAGCGTCCACATGCTCTTCGCCCCAGAACACTGCGCCCAAATCCATGAGGACAACAAAGACCTCCCCCCCAACACCGAACCAGTCCAAATTCTCGTTCACCCAGAATGCACCAAAGAAGTCGTCGACCTCGCCGACCTCGCCGGCTCCACCGAATACATCATCAACACCATCGCCGACTCCCCCCCAGGATCACGATGGGCCGTCGGCACAGAGGTCCACCTCGTCAACCGACTGGCAAACCTCCACAAAGACCGAGGCGTAGAAGTCAAAATGCTCTCCGACTGCCAATGCCTCTGCACAACCATGTACCGCATCAACCAACCCCACATCCTCTGGATCCTCGACGGCCTCTGCGCCCTCACCCCCGACGGCCAACCCACAAAAAACAACCAACCCATCGAACACAACATCATCGCCGTCCACCCCGAAGCAAAAAAACAAGCCCTCCACGCCCTCAACAGAATGCTCGCCCACACCGCCTCTCCAACCACCACCACAAACTCATAAACCCGCAGCACAAGCGTCCCGCCCGTAATCTTCTCTCCTCTGGGTGCCACTACTCGCATTCTTATGCGCAGTAGTGTCTTTGGAATATCAGTAGTTCACAAGACACTACTGCGCCGAAGACGGCGAGTAGTGGCACCCTCAAATAACAGGTTGTACGGTTTCATGAGAATTCCTCCATGGCTTGACCGTCTTGGGG
>JAESRA010000082.1 GCA_016764895.1 Phycisphaerales bacterium
CTTCGAGGGTGGAGAGTTCGTCGGTAGCCGAGGCGGTGACGATTGTGGTCGTGGGGGTGGGGGGTGGTGTTGGTCCCGCAAATAGATTCTCCAATTCATTTCCGCCGGTGCCAGTGATTCGGAATGACAATCCAGCCAATCCTTACCGCTTGTATTGATTGTGACGATTCTCCGCCCCCTGGCCGATGCCTCATAGGACCGGAGCTGGGCCGGAGCTGGACCGGAGTTTCAAGTTCTAGAATTTGCGGACTCTGCCCCAAATGCCCGATGGAATCAAAGAATGATGTGATACACTGACTCTGCCGAGCAGTGCAATACAACAACCTACGCAGGAGAATGGCTCTATGGATGTCTTTGTAATCGAGGGTGGACGACGACTCGCCGGGACAATTCGGGTCAATGGCTCCAAAAACGCGGCCCTGCCGCTCATGGCCGCCGCACTGCTCACCGACGAGCCCCTCATACTCAGCGATGTGCCCAATCTCTCCGATATCCGCAATATGACCCGATTACTAGGCGAACTGGGCGTCCAGAGCGACTCCCAGAAGTCCGAGCATGGCCAAACAATCACCCATCAAGTCACCGACCCAACCCAATCCCACGCCCGCTACGAGATCGTCCGCACCATGCGGGCCAGCATCAGCACCCTGGGGCCACTCCTGGCCAAGCGGGGCAGCGCCCGCGTCTCGCTCCCCGGAGGCTGCGCCATTGGGCAACGCCCGGTCGATCTCCACCTCCGAGGGCTCGAAGCACTGGGAGCCACCATCACGCTTGATGGGGGGGATATTGAGGCCGTGGCTCCAACTGGGACCGGCGGACGGCTGATCGGAGCCCCGATCTTCCTCGGCGGGCCATTCGGTTCAACCGTTCTAGGCACCGCCAACATCATGTCGGCGGCGACCTTGGCACTGGGCACGACGATCATCGAATCGGCCGCGTGCGAGCCTGAGATTGTGGATTTGGCCAATATGCTCATTTCGATGGGTGCCAAGATCACCGGCGCGGGTTCGCCCCGGATCATCATCGAAGGCGTCGAAGAACTCGGAGGCACCAACCACCGCGTGATGGCCGACCGCATCGAAGCCGGAACCTATATGTGCGCCGCAGCGATCACCGGCTCAGACCTCACCCTCGAGAACTGCCCGCTTGATGCGATGATGAGTGCCGTCGATACCTTTGGGCATATGGGCATCCATGTCGATCCAATCGGCTCAGGCAACGATCCGATGCGTCGATCGTGCGTGATCTCCAAATCCGGGCCGATCAAACCCGTCCAAATCACCACCCAGCCACATCCCGGATTCCCGACGGATCTACAAGCCCAGTTCATGGCACTGCTCTGCCTATCCAACGGCAACTCGGTCATCACCGAAAAAATCTTTCCCGAACGATTCCTGCATGTCGCCGAGCTTTCGCGGATGGGTGCCCAGATCCACCGCCAGGGAGCGACGGCCGTCGTCACAGGGGTCAAGGAACTCACCGGAGCACCTGTCATGGCGTCAGATCTCCGCGCCAGCGCAGGATTGGTCATCGCGGCACTGGCTGCCAATGGCACAACGATCATCAACCGCGTCTACCACATCGACCGCGGCTACGAGCATCTGGAAGATAAACTTGCTGGGGTTGGGGCTTCGATCCGCAGAGCGAACGCCGAGAAGTTTGCGGATTCAGCAATGACGCTCTGATTGATTCCGGTAGAACGGGCTTCCAGCCTGTTTCTTTCCGAGCGAGACACAAGAAACGGGCTGGAAGCCCGTTCTACTGGAAGAAAGCGAGTCCTCAGACACAACCTAGCCGTCGTCTTCTTCGTCGAAACCTCGCCGGACCATCTCGCTGAGGTGTTCGAGGCACGCCTTGGCGTCGTCGCCGTTGCAGACGACTTCGATCGAGGTCCCCTTGGTTGCTGCCAGGAGCATGAGGTCCATGACGGATTTTCCGTCGGCGTCTTCTTGGTTGGCTTTGACGCGGACATCTGAATCAAACTTGCCCGCTGCGATTGCAAAATCGGTCGCCGGGCGGGCGTGGAGCCCGTAGCGGTTGACAATTTCAAGTTTGGCCGAACACGATTTGGACACTCACTTCTCCGTCAATCACAGTTTTATCTTCTCAAAGCACATATCTCGCCATAAGCGAGATGCCTGAAAAAAAATCATCTCTCGCTATTTCTCACAGTCGCTCAACAACCCAGATCTGAGATCATGCCTCTCCGAGCCGGTGATGATCCGCGTCGTCGAGCAGTTTTAGAACTTCATCGTTCCCCTGCGTCTGTCGCATCGCCCGGCGGAAGGTTTCCTTCGACAGGTTCTTGAAGATCGTTTCCATTGCTTGGAGGTGGTCTTCGGGCTGGTCTGCCGGGGTCAGAAGCATGACAACGGTGTAGACCGGGAGTTTGTCACGCGACTCGAAGTCGATCCCGCGTTCGCTGAGTCCTAGACCGGCGGCGAGTTTGGTGATCTTTGGGTGCTTGATATGGGGCACGGCGACGCCATAGCCAAACCCGGTTGAGGATTTGCGTTCGCGTTCGAGGATCTTGGCGAGCAGTTCGTCACGGATTTCGGCCGGGGCTGCCCCGCTTGAGACGAGCATGTCGATCATCTCAGCGATCGCCGCGTCACGGTCTGATGCCTGAAGATTGCTGCAAATAGCACTGGGTTGAATAATATCGGTCAGTTTCATGTGGGCCCCATACGAGCGTTCTGTACGCATACACCATAGCCCCAAACCATCCAAAAGGCGGCCTGGGAGCGACTTATGCACAGCCGGGCGGTTTATCGCACAGACTTGAGCTTCTCGCGGTGGTCATGGAGCTGACGATCAGCCTTGACGACGGCCTCATCAATCACGGCGTACACATCCGGGCCCTCTGCCTTGGCGACGAAGTCCTCACGACGCTCAACATCCACAACCACCTCAACAGCGTACTGCTCTTTGGACGGGCTTTCTTTCCACACACGAAAATCCACTTGCTGGACAAAACCCTTATACGAACTCAATTTCTCGGCCTTCTTCTCGATGTGAAGGCGGATCGGATCGGTGATTTCAAACTGACGCCCAACAATATTGATACGCATGGAAGTCTCCCTACGGGCTGGGGGCACGCAAACACACGCGCCCGATGATGACTCTATTCTAGGATATCAACCACCAACTTCCAAGTCCTCATTGAGAACCCTCTCGGATTCACCTAAGCCCAAGAAACCCCCTAGACTTGCCACCATGTCCGCCAAAACCCTCCGCAATCTCATTCAGTACGGCATCCTGACGATGCTCTTTGTCCTTCTCGGACTTTTCCTGCTCTACCCGATCGGATTAACGGTTCGAGGCGGCTTTGCGACCGACCCAGCAACAGGCACCGGATGGACGCTCGAACACATCCTGCTCGTCTTCCAAGACCCCCTTCAGATTACCGGGCTCATGAACTCGCTCAAAATCGCTGTGATGACAACCTTCTTCTGCATCATCATCTCGCTCCCGCTGGCGACCCTCAGCGCCCGCTACACCTTTCCGGGCAAGAAAATTCTCAACGCCGCGATCCTGGTGCCGCTCATCCTTCCGCCGTTTGTTGGCGCGATCGGGATCAGTAAACTCATGGGACGCGAAGGCGCGATCAATGCGTTGTTCGGAACCGAGTGGGATCTGCTTGGCAACGGCAAGTTCTGGGGCGTCGTCCTTGTCCAAACACTCCACCTGTATCCGATCATCTACCTCAACACCGTCGCCTCGCTGGCGAATCTTGATCCTGCCCTTGATGAATGCGCCGAGAACCTTGGGGCCGGCGGCTGGAAGCGGTTTACGAAGATCACGCTCCCGCTGATTCGTCCGGGTCTGTTTGCGGGCTCGACGATTGTGTTTATTTGGAGCTTTACCGAACTGGGTACGCCGTTGATGTTCGATTATTCAACAGTCACCCCGGTGCAGATTTTTTATGGGCTCAAAGAAGTCCAGAACAGTGCTGAGCCTTACGCGCTGACTGTGGTGCTGTTGTTCTCGGCGATCATGATTTATGTGCTGGGCAAGCTGGTGTTTGGCCGCAAGGGGTACGCGATGTATTCCAAGGCTTCAACAGCAGATTCTGAGATCAAGCTCAAACCATTCTGGGGGTTTATGGCGATGCTCGCCTTTGGGAGTGTCACCGCGCTGGCGCTCTTGCCCCATATTGGGGTGATCTTGACCTCGCTGGCCGCCCCCGGCTCGTGGTATTCCTCGGTCCTCCCAGAATCCTTCACACTCTCGCACTTCGGGGAAGCACTGACTGCGGGCGAATCGTTCAACTCGATCAAGAACTCGCTGATCCTGTCGCTGCTGGCGATGACCCTCAATATGGGTTTCGGGGTGCTGATCGGCTACATTCTTGTCCGCACCAAGGTTTTGGGTCGCGGGGTGCTTGATGCGTTGTGCATGATGCCGCTGGCGGTGCCTGGACTGGTGATGGCGTTCGGGTATGTCGCGATGACGCTCCGCTGGCCGTTTGGGGCGGGCGATCCGCTCGAAGGCACGCTGGCGGTTTTCGGGGCCGATCCCAATCCGTTCCCGTTGTTGATTATCGCGTATGCTGTGCGCCGGTTGCCGTATATTGTGCGTTCGACTGTTGCTGGGCTTGAGCAGACCTCTGGGGAACTTGAAGAGGCGGCGGTGAATCTTGGGGCAACGCGGGTGACGGCGGTTCGCAAGGTCATCATCCCGCTGATCATGGCGAATCTCATCGCAGGCGGGCTCTTGGTATTCAGTTTCTCGATGCTCGAAGTTTCCGACTCGCTGATCTTGGCCCAACGCTCTGACCACTTCCCGATCACCAAAATGATCTACGAGTTTACCAACCGGCTGGGCGATGGGCAGTATATTGCATCGGCGATGGGTGTCTGGGGCATGACGCTCCTGACGGTCACGCTTGTGGGCGCGTCGGTCATGATGGGTAAGAAACTCGGCTCGATCTTCCGGGTATAGTCTCCTGAGAGGGACATTCATCCATGCTCGACCCCAACGCCAACACCCTGACCCGCGCCCAGTATCTCATGCGATCCGCATGGTCGGCGACGCTGCTCTTTGACCAAACACCATTTGATACCCAGTGCATGATCGATCCACGGACCGGCGACTTTATCGTCGCGATCCTCAAGGACGCGCTCGATGCTGACGACATTGTCCTGGCGTGCCCGCGCGATTCGTTTGATACGAAGATCCGAATTTTGATCGAACTTTCCCAAAGCGTCACCGAAGAACAGGCCGACCGGTTCACCGCCTATCACCTGCCGGCAACCACACCGCTGCTTGCCATCGGCAAGTTTGACTACGCCAAGCTCGATTCGGGCGAGGTCATCACCTCTGAGCAATGCCCGCTCGCCAATCCGCTCGTCAGTTCGATTGGCCCGCTGTGCAAAGCACTCAATGCAGATCGCGACGCTTTGGCTGGGGTGTGCAAGTTTCTTTCTGGTGTTGATCACGAATCGCCACTGGCTGTCGGGGTTGATCCGACCGGGATCGATATCCGCGCAAGCTTCGGGCTGGTGCGGTTGGTATTCCCGGTGCCGGTTGGTGACGCTGACGAGGCGATGAGTTCAATCAAGTCGTTATTGGAATCGTGCGATGCGTGAAGCGCACGCACACCTGTTCCAACTCGGGCGTTCGCTGACGATGCTGGATTGCTCCCGGTGCCAGAGCCGTGAGGCGATGCTTGATTTGATTGCAACAGTGAGCCAAACACTCAAACCAAGCGACTGGGTACTCGCCCACAGCGTCCGCCCTGAGGCATGGCCCGATCCCAGATGGCCCTCACGCCAGGAACTCGATCACGCCAGTGATCGCCGCCCGGTCTGCGCCTGGTGCTTTGATTACCATTCAATGGCCGCCTCGTCATCGGCACTCGACCACGCCGGGATCACAGGCGACACCAGAATCGACCGTGGAATCATCGAACTCAACAACGACGGCACCTCGAC
>JAESRA010000083.1 GCA_016764895.1 Phycisphaerales bacterium
CGGCTCAATCGGCTCAGAACTCGTCCGCCAGATCGCGAGCTTTGCTCCATCGCGGATCGTCCTCATGGAACGAGCAGAAAACGCCCTCTTCGGCGTCGATCGCTGGCTCAAAGAAATCCATCCAGAAATAGAGCGCGTCGCCATCATGCACGATGTTGTGGATGCGCGGGCGACGCTCTCGCACCTTGAGCGGTGGGGGCCGGACATTGTGCTCCATGCCGCGGCTCATAAGCATGTGCCTTTGATGGAAGATCATCCCGCCCATGCGGTGACGAACAATGTGTTTGGTACCAAATCCATCGCCGATGCGTGCGTCGCGACAGGCGTGGACCGTTTCGTGCTGATTTCATCGGATAAAGCGGTCAACCCCGTCAATGTCATGGGCGCGACCAAACGGATCGCCGAGATGTACACCCAGTCACTGGCGGCTCAGGTTGCGTCGATGCCTGGCAGTGATACCAAACTCAGCATGGTGCGGTTCGGCAATGTCCTCGGGTCGGCGTGCAGCGTCTTAGAGATTTGGGCGGATCAGATTTCGGCAGGTCGGCCTATTACGGTGACGGATGAACGCATGACGCGATACTTCATGACCATCCCAGAGGCCGCCACGCTGGTGTTGCAAGCTGGCTCGATGAGCGGAAAGACAACTTTGGGGGGTGGAGAAGTGTTCGTTTTGGATATGGGTGAGCCAATCAATATCTTTACGCTTGCTCAACGATTTGTGCGTGCATGTGGATATTCACCCATCATTGGGGCACCGGCTTCGACTCCATTGCCCGATCAGGTGTCGATCATTTTGACCGGCTCGCGTCCAGGTGAAAAGCTGCATGAACAACTCAACTACGACGCCGAGGAACTGACGGCCACAGCCCACCCCGGCATCGCGCGATTCAACGAAGATTCCGCATGGTTCATCGACACGATGGACGAACTTATAGGCCGCCTCGACCACGCCCGGACTTCGACCTCCCGCCAGGAAGTCATCAAGGCCATTGCATCGATGATCCCGACGATGAATGGGCAAACTGGGGCGGTGTCGGCTGCTTAGTGGCCATTTGGGGTTAAATTGGGCCATTTTTGGCTTATTAACGGCTCTAGCAAAATCCGAACAAGCGGCTTGACAGTGCGGGGAATGTTTGGTAGTATGCCAGCATGGTCCCCAAAGTACGCAGCTTCATTCTGTCGGGTATTGACGCGTCGATCTGTGAAATCGAGACTGATATCGATGACACGCAGCTCCAGAAGGAGACCGTGGTGGGTCTGCCCGATGCGGCCGTCCGCGAGTCGATTGAAAGAGTCCGCAGTGCGATGGGCAACTCTGGGTACCCGATGCCTCGTGGGCGGCTGCTGATCAACCTTGCACCCGCAGCCGTCCGCAAAGAAGGCCCGGCCTATGACTTGCCAATCGCGGTGGGGGTGTTGATTGCCCAAGGCGTGATCCAGCAACGGGTTCCGGTTCCTGCGGGGGCGGGTGGTGGTGGTGGTGAGAGTTGGCGTGGGGGTGCGGGTGAATCTTCTGAGGAACTGTTCGGGCTTGATCCGCGGTCGGTGTTGATCGCGGGGGAACTGGCTTTGGATGGGCGGGTGCGACCAATCCGGGGCGTGATTGCGATGGTGTCGCTGGCCAAGACCATGGGGCTCGATGCGGTGATCGTGCCTGATGCCAATGCGTCCGAGGCGGCGGTGGTCGATGGAGTACGAGTGTTCGGGGTCTCGTCTTTGGCGCAAGTGGTGGGGCTGTTCAACGGCGGGCTTGCGCTGGAGCCGACTCCTCCATTAGATGTAGCGGCGATGCTCCAGCGGTCCTCGGCATCGGTCGATTTCGGCGAGATCAAAGGACAGGAATCGGTCAAACGAGCCCTGGTGATCGCGGCGGCGGGTCAGCACAATATTGTGATGATCGGGCCTGCTGGTACGGGCAAGACGATGATGGCCAAGGCTTTACCAGGGATTTTGCCGCCGCTGTCGCCGGAGGAGGCTGTTGAGGTGACGCAGGTATATTCGTCGTCTGGATTGCTCGATTCTGAGGCCGGGCTCATTACGAGTCGTCCGGTGCGGATGCCGCACCATACCGCCAGCAGCCCGGCGATTGTGGGAGGCGGGATTATTCCACGCGCCGGGGAGATTTCGCTGGCGCATAACGGCGTGTTGTTTCTGGATGAACTCCCCGAGTTTTCCAGGGTCGTTCTCGAAACCATGCGCCAGCCGCTCGAAGACCGGATCGTGACGATCGCGCGGGCGCACGGGACGGTGGAGTTCCCGGCTTCGTTTATGCTGGTGGCGGCGATGAACCCGACGCCTCGCGGGGATGTCTCGCCCGGTGAAGCGGGGCAGCGGGAGATGGATCGGTATTTGTCGAAAATATCGGGGCCTTTGATGGACCGGATTGATCTGCATGTCGAAGCCCCGGCGGTGCCTTGGTCAGAACTGAGCAAAAAAGCGACGGGTTCAACCACCGAAATGATGCGAAAGCTGGTACTCGATGCGCGGGCGATGATGCATGATCGCCAAGGAACGGTCGTCAACTCGCAACTCCGAGGCAAGCAACTCGACGAAATGATGCAACTCAGCGACCCGGCGCGGATTCTGCTTGAGCAGGCGATGACGCAGCTGGGTTTGAGTGCCCGTGGCTACGACAAGGTTCGGCGGGTGGCGCGGACGATTGCGGATATTTCCGGGAGCGAAGATGTCAAACCAGAGCATATCGGAGAGGCGGTGCAGTACCGTTTGCTTGATCGACGGGTATAAATGACAAGGTGTGTGGGTGTCTGAGCGGCTACACTCGATCTGTGTACCAATCGCTGCTGACCAAAAAATACCTGACGAGCAAGCTCATGCCGATCCTGGCGATGCTCGCGGTTATGTTGTCGGTGGCGACGATCCTGATTACCTGGTCGGTCATGGGCGGGTTTTTGAAGACTCTGGTCAATTCCGGGCGGTCGCTCATCGGCGATGTGACGGTTTCATGGCCCAATGTCGGGTTCGCATACTACGACGAACTGATCGTGATGCTTGAGGATGACGAGATGATCGATGGGGCGACCCCGATTATTGAGACTTTCGGGCTGATCCAGCTCCCCGATGATCGAATCGAACTCGTCACGATCAAGGGAATCGACCCGGTGAGTTATGACCGCGTCACCAACTACACCGACACGATCTGGTGGAAACCCATCGACGAGCCGACCGCCAAGGACCGCGACGGCTCCGATGTTCGGCTCGATCCGCAGTTCACCGGCGCGATGGCGATGTTTGAGTCCAACGCGGTCACACTCACCCGGCTCAACCCAGAATCGGGACAAACCGAGCGGGCAGGAGTGCTGGGGGTCGAAGTGACCGGGCTCAATATCCGTACCGAAGATGGGATTTACGATCCGCGGGCCAACGGCTTCCGGGCTCTTCCAGATGGCAGAATCGAGCGGGTGCCGGGCTTCATGCCTGCGGGCGGGTCGGTTGGGCTGACGGTGCTATCACTGGATTCGACGGGCAAACCGGTCGATCCGGTGACGCGGACAATTCCAATCGCCAACGAGTTCCAGTCGGGAATTTATGAGATTGACAAATCAACGATCTTTGTGCCACTCGAAATCATGCAAGAAATGCTCCGGCTCAACGAGGCCCGCAAGGTTCAACTCGTCGAGAATCCGTTTGCAACCGAGGTCGATCCGGTGACGGGGCTGCGCCGCCCCAAGATGAGCGAGGTCGTCGGGATCGACCCGGCACGCGTCACGACGGTGCTGGTGCGGTCGGTCGATGGGGCCGAACTTCAGGAAGTCCGTGATCGTGTGTATCAGATTTATCAGGATTTTGAAGCCAAGCATCATGGGGAAGTCCCCAGTTCGTTCTCGATGGAAAACCAGATCCGTACATGGGAAGATTTGAACGCGACGATGATCAACGCGGTCAAGAAAGAAACCGGGCTGGTGCTGTTCATCTTCGGGATTGTGTCGTTTACCTCTGTATTCCTCGTCCTTGCGATCTTCTGGTCGATGATCTCAGAGAAAACCAAAGACATCGGAATCTTGCGTGCCCTTGGGGCATCAACAACCGGGGTCGCATGGCTTTGGATACGCTACGGCACCGCAATTGGGCTCATCGGCGCGACGATGGGGACCGCAGCAGGCTACGCCGTGGTGATCAATATCAACGCAATCCACGACTGGATCGGGCGGACATTCAACCTCGTCATCTGGGACCCCCGCACCTACTACTTCATCGAAATCCCCAGCGAAGTCGATCCCGACAAAGCGATCATCGTCTTCATCGTCGGCGTCTTGACCTGCGTGCTCGGATCACTGATCCCCGCCTTCCGCAGTGCCCGCATGGACCCCGTCAAAGCGCTGAGGTTTGAATGATGACCCCCCAAAGTAAGCAGACCCCCCAAAGTAAGCAGACCTCCCAAAATAGGCAGACCCCCCAAAATAGGCAACCAATTTTGCAGGTCAAAGGCATCCGCAAGACCTATCACCTTGGACGGGTCAAGGTTCCGGTTCTTCATGGCGTAGACATGACCGTCCGTCACAAAGAATGGATCACGATCCTCGGGGCATCAGGATCAGGCAAAAGCACCCTGATGCACATCATCGGCGGGCTCGACCGACCCGACAAATACCCAGAAGACCCCGCGTCGATTGTGTACGGCGATCGCGTCATTACAGACATGGGCGCGGCCGCCCTCAACGCCTACCGCTCCACAGAGGTCGGGTTCGTCTTCCAGTTCTATCACCTGCTCCCCGAACTCGACATCCTCCAGAATATTTGCATCGGGTCAATGATCCGCTACGGGCGGTTTGGGTACCGCTCCAAGCGCAAGGGTGTCGAAGCACGCGCCAAGGAACTCTTGGATCGCTTCGGTCTCAGCGACCGGATCAAGCACCGCCCCGCCGAACTTTCGGGCGGCGAGCGACAGCGCGTCGCGATCGCGCGGGCGTTGATCAACGAGCCAGCGATTCTGCTGGCCGACGAACCAACGGGAAATCTGGACCTCAAGACCGGCGAATCGATCCTCGATGTCCTCGCCGAACTCAGAGAGAGCGGCGGGTTGACCATGGTCATGGTGACCCATGACGAACGGATCGCCGCCCGCGCCGACCGGGTTATCCGGCTCATCGATGGGCGTGTGGTTGAACAAACCGGCGTTGGCAGCGTCTAAAGTACATATCTGCCCAAGGATTCGATCGTTCCGGTTGGCAGAGTCGGACGCGGGTTCTACGATTAAAATCAAAGCAAGTGTTTCCTAACAAGTGGGGGCCTTGTAGTACCATGAGGGAAAAATACGAGGGACGGGCAATGGTGCCTGTTGTTCCGTATTGGAGATCGTTATTTTGAGTACCGCACATGCCAACTCATCTGATCCGAGCCAAGGCCCGGCTCTGACCAAATCCCAGGTCTCGCTGATCGGGATGAGCGGCCGAAATATCGTGGCCGATGTCGTCGAGTGCGGCGTTGGAATGCCCGTCGTCTTCCTCCATGGGCTCGTTGGTCTCAATGAACACTGGGAACTGGTCGTTGAGTCATTGTCTGAGCGGGTGCGCTGCGTGACCCTAGAGATGCCCCTGCTCTCGCTCCGCAAGTCGGATTGCTCGATCCAAGCGGTCTCGGCGATGACGATGCAGTTCATTGATAAGTACTTTGATGAACCCGCGGTGATCGTTGGCAACTCCTTTGGAGGACATGTCGCCTTGCGGGTCGCCCATGAACGCCCTGAACTGGTGCGGTCGCTGGTACTGGCCGGATCGAGCGGGTTGATCGAGCGGACCGTCGTCAAGGGCGCCCCGGTGCGGCCGACCCGCGAATGGCTGGTCGAAAAGATCGGCGAATTGTTCTACGACAAATCATTTATGGATCCGGGCGATGTCGATCGCGCCTTTGCGCTGCTTAACGAACGCGGCGGGGCGCGGGCGATGGTCAAACTCTCCAAAAGTGCCCGCCGCGACAACATGGCCGACGATCTGGGCGAGATCGAACATCCAACGCTGCTCATCTGGGGCAAAAAAGATGTGGTGACGCCGCCGAGTGCTGGGCAGGGCTTTACTGAACTGATGCCCAATGCCGAGTTGTTCTGGATTGATGATTGTGGCCATGCGCCGATGATCGAAGCACCAGGCCCGTTCGCCGAGGCCATGCACGCGTTCTTTGACAAGCATGGATTTGCACCAGTCGAGGATCAGGCGTGATCGACGGAGATGTTCAACGGGCACCAACACCAAACGCCGGGTATTCGCTGACGAGTCTGGTGGGGCTCGGATTGCGGGCACGCGTCGAGAAGCGTCGTCGCAAACTCAATGATTTGGATTACTGGAAACAATCCACCGCTTCGATTCAGAGCGACCAACTTCGGAACAACCTGCGGGTCAGCGCCCAAACCGTTTTTGGTAAGCAGCATGGCTTCGGCTCAATCGCAGCAATCAAAGACGATGCGGAGATGATCCGGGCATATCGGGAATCGTTGCCGATCAACGATTGGTATGTCTTCAAAGACCACATCGTGGCGATGCGGGAGCGGGGGGAATCTGATGTTCTCTGGCCTGGGCGCGTCGGGCACTTTGCCCAGACTTCGGGGACCACAGCCGGCGACAAGTACATCCCGGTGAGCCAGGAGATGTTCCGAGCCAACTACCTCGCATCGCTGGATATCTTCGCGTTTTTGATCAATCGAAGCGTGCATCCAGAGCGGATGATGGGCGGGCGGTGCTTGTTTTTAGGGGGCTCGACGGATTTGGAGTACAACGAGCATGGGATTGCGACGGGTGATCTGTCGGGGCTGGTGACGCCTCTGATTAAGTGGCCGTTGTCAACGATTTACTCGCCGGGCCCCGAGGTTGCGCTGATGAGCCACTGGCCCAGCAAGATCGAAGCGATGGCGCAGATGGCGATCGATCAGGACATCCGGTTTATATCGGGGATGCCGAGCTGGACGCTTGTGCTGATTGATCGCGTGATTCAGATCGCCAATGAGCGCGGGGTCAAGGCTAGGTGCGCCCGCGATGTGTGGCCCAATCTCGAAGTGTTTGTCCATGGCGGCGTGAACTACACGCCGTTTGTTGAGCGGATGGCGATTGCGTTTTCGGGTGATCCCAAGATTGATTTCCCATGCCGGCATGAGTTGTACCCAGCGTCGGAGGGGTTCATTGCGATGCAGGACAAGGCCGACGAGCCCGGCATGAGATTGCTGGTGGACAACGGGACTTTTTATGAGTTCGTGCCCCGCGAGCAGATCGACGATGAGAACCCCGAAGTGCTGTCCTGCTGGGAGGTTCAGACGGGCAAGCAATATGTCGTGGTGATGAGTACAAATGCAGGGCTCTGGCGGTACATCATCGGGGATGTCGTGGAGTTTGATACGATTCCCGCTGGGTTTGATGGTACGGGCGGGGAAGGGCCCGCTCGCGTTCGCATCGTCGGTCGCCATCGGCACTTCATCAATGCGTTTGGTGAGAATCTGATCGGCGAGCATATCGAAGAGGGCGTGAGCGCAGCATCAAAGGCGGCGGGGGTGACGATCGGCGAGTTTACCGCTGCTCCTGTGTACCCAAGCCAGACAAACCGGGCGGGGCTTGAGGTTGCGGTGGAGTTTGAATGCGAACCGAATGCAGAGCAGATCAAGATTTTTGGTAAGGCCTTTGACGAGAACATCAAGGCCGCCAATGTGGACTACGACACGAAACGGTCGGATTCTTTGGGGATGACCGAGCCGACGATCACCGTCCTGCCCGGCGGGACTTTTCATCGCTGGCTGGATCAAAAGGGTAAACTCGGCGGTCAACACAAGTGCCCAAGATGCGCCAACCACCGAGAAATACTGGGTGAAGTGCTCCAAGCGGCGCGTATGTAGATCAGTTTTGAAAAAAAGTTTGATCCGCACCGAGGCGTTTTCTATACTAATTTGTCAGTTTTTAATTTTTGGAGGTTGGAATGTCAGTGTTTTTTGTAGCTCAAACGGCGGATGCAATACTTTCTCAAGTTGTAGATTACATTGAATTGCTCGACGACGAACAATACACTGCGCCCTCAGTGGTCTTCCAAGGCGGCACCAGCGGCAAGCACATCCGTCACACACTCGACCACTTCCGATCCGCGATCCTGACGCCCGCCATCGAGCTTATTGACTATGACCACCGAGAGCGCGGAGTCGATGTTGAGACGAGCCGAGAGGCTGCGCTGACTGAAATCGCTCAACTCCGCAGCGGACTCGCCGGACTCAGCGAAGACGAACTCAAAATAGAAATGACGGCCCAGGTCATGTGCTCAGGCGACGGACAGTGTGCCGAACTGGGAACCACGCGGGCACGCGAAATCTTCTTCGCTCTCCATCACGCGATCCACCACAACGCGATCCTCAAAGCCATCGCCGGCGAATTCAAGATCACGCTCGATGACGGCTTCGGGATGGCACCCTCGACGATCAACTTTGAGTCTGGATTGGCTTCCTCATAAATGTGTACGCTGAGCATTATTGAAATCTCCGGCGGCGGCTACCGGGCTGTCCAGAACCGGGACGAGCAACGGTCGCGCGGCATGGCGTACCCGCCGGCGTGGCGGACGCTGGATTCTGGGGTCCGGGTTCAATATCCGACCGACAGCGACGCCGGGGGGACCTGGATCGCAGTCAGTGGCGCCGGGGTGACAACGGGGGTGCTGAACTACAAGGCCGAGGGGAAATCGAATCCCGACGCGAGCCAATCCCGTGGCGAGATCCCGCTGATGCTCATCGAACACAGCGACCTGGATTCGATGCTGAATCTTTTGCAAGGTATGGATATGTCTGTGTACGCATGCTTTACGGGCTTTGGTATTGTGCCCGGCGATGACGGGGTGCGGGTCATGATCGTTCAGTGGGACGGGACTGTTCTGCATGTTGTTCGCGATGGTACCGAGGGCTTTGA